>JACXUD010000078.1 GCA_014764025.1 Campylobacterota bacterium
GGGCTTCGCGTGGCGACGGGAGTAAAAGAGCGCGGACATAGCGCCATAGTGCTTACACTCGTGCCGCCCAAACGCTCGCACTCCGCGGCGGCTCAGGGCGGTATGCAGGCGAGTCTTGCAAACGCAAAGATGGGCGAGGGCGATAATGAGGATGTCCACTTTATGGATACGATCAAAGGGAGCGACTGGGGGGCTGACCAGATCGTTGCGCGGATGTTCACCCACTGCGCACCAAAGGCGATCCGCGAACTTGCCGCGTGGGGCGTGCCGTGGAGCCGTGTAAAAAGAGGCGATCATACGGCGATCATCAATGCACAAAAGGTGACGATAACCGAAAAAGATGAGGCGCACGGACTCATCACCGCCCGTGACTTCGGCGGCACGAAGAAGTGGCGAACCTGCTACACCTCTGATGGTACGGGGCACAGTATGCTCTATGCGATGGATAATCAGGCGCACAAAGAGCGCGTGGAGATACATGAACGCCTTGAAGCCATAGCGCTGATCCATGAAGAGGGGCGCTGTTTTGGAGCCGTGGCAAGAAACTTGATGAACGGCGAGCTTGTCGCCTATGTCTCTAAAGCGACCACCATCGCAACAGGGGGATACGGGCGAATATATAGCGTCTCGACCAATGCGATCATCTGCCAGGGAATAGGGCAAGCCATAGCGCTCGAGAGCGGTGTGGCGACGCTTGGGAATATGGAGGCGATCCAGTTTCACCCCACCGCCATCGTACCGGTTGGGATACTTACGACCGAGGGGTGCCGCGGGGACGGCGGCGTACTTCGCGACAAAGAGGGATACCGTTTCATGCCCGATTATGAGCCCGAGAAAAAAGAGCTTGCAAGCCGCGACGTCGTAAGCCGCAGGATGACCGAGCATATGCGCGCGGGCAAAGGGGTGAAGTCGCGTTACGGCGATCACCTCTGGCTTGATATCACCATACTCGGGCGTGAGCATATCGAGAAGAATCTGCGCGAGGTCAAAGAGATATGCGAGAACTTTTTAGGCATCGACCCGGCCGAGCAGTGGATCCCCGTTCGCCCCACACAGCACTACTCGATGGGCGGTATTCGAACGACCTACAAAGGCGAATCGCAGACGATGAGGGGGCTCTATTCGTGCGGCGAAGCGGCCTGCTGGGATATGCACGGATTTAACCGCCTTGGCGGCAACTCGGTGAGTGAGACGGTCGTGGCGGGGATGCTGGTTGCCGAGTATATCAGCGATTTCATCGACTCGCACGAGAGCGACATCACCATCCACAGCTCGACGGTAGAGTATTTTTTAAAACGCGAACGCGACAAACTCGAAGCGCTGCTCAATAACACAAACGGAGAGGATGCCTATAAACTCCGCCGCCGCATGGAGGAGATAATGATGGAAAAAGTCGGCATCTTTCGCAACGGCAAAGATCTTAAAGAGGCGGTCGATGAGCTTCAAGAGCTGCTGGTTCGAAGCCGCAATATCGAGGTGTTCCGCTCGAAAAGCCGCGCCGCCAATCCCGCACTTGTGAACGCTTACCGTACACAAAAGATGATAAAGATCGCCCTTTGCGTGGCGTATGGTGCACTGCTGAGAGAGGAGAGCCGCGGCGCGCACTCACGCGAGGATTTTCCGGAGCGAAACGATAAAGAGTGGCTCAAACGTACCATCACATCATGGAGCGATGAGAACGCGACGCTGCCGAATGTGACCTATGAGCCGATCGATGTATCTGAGATGGAGCTTCCGCCCGGATTTAGAGGGTATGGAAAAGATATGACAATACACCACCCACAGACACAAGAGCGTCAAGAAAAAGTAGATGCGGTAGTAGCGCAGATGCAAAAAAAGGGTGCGGACAGATTCGCGATTCAAGAGGCGTTGATGCCTTTTATGGAGAAACTGCCCCCAAAATACAGAGCAAAGAATGAACGTTTAGGAGAGAATCTATGAGTGATATTCACATGCCGAGAAAACTAAAGATCGATGTACTTCGGTACGACCCCAATCTCCCGAATGAAAAGCCGCACATGCAGCGCTTTATTATCGAAGAGGCGCACGGGATGACGCTCTACGTGGTCTTAAACGAGATCCGCGAACATCACGACAACGCTTTAAAGTTCGATTTTGTCTGCCGTGCGGGGATATGCGGCAGCTGCGGGATGCTTATCAACGGGCGTCCGGGGCTGGCGTGTCGAACGCTCACATCCAAACTGCCCGATCTCATTACGCTAGCCCCTCTGCCCATCTTCAAGCTAATCGGCGACTTGTCGGTCTATAGCGGCGAGTGGATGCGGGGCATGAACGAGCGCCTTGAGACGTGGATCCATACTCAAGAGAAGAAAAGCGACATAAATAAGATAGAGGAGCCGATGGAGCCTGAGCTTGCAGAGGAGATATATGAGCTTGACCGATGTATAGAGTGCGGATGCTGTGTGGCGGGATGCGGCACGATCGCAATGCGCGAGAGCTTTGTTGGAGCGGTTGGATTGAACAAACTTGCGCGTTATCATCTAGACCCGCGCGACAAGAGAAGCGATGATGAGTATTTTGAGCTTATCGGCAATGAGGATGGCGTTTTTGGGTGTATGACGCTGCTTGGGTGCGAAGATCTATGCCCAAAAGAGCTGCCGCTTCAAAGCAAGATAGCCTATCTACGCAGAACAATGTTAAAAGTCGGAATGAAATAAGGAGAGTATTTATGAGTATTTTGGATGAAGCAAAAAAATATGAACGAGCTGATTGCGAACAAGACAGGGTATTTTACCAAGCGATGGAGGAGGTGCTCTTCTCTATCGCACCGCTTTTGGAATCAGACAAAATATATGCACGTCACGCAATCGTAGATCGTCTTGTCGTGCCTGATCGGGTGATAAAATTCAAGGTGACATGGATGGATGATAATCAGCAGATACGCGTCAATACCGGGTATCGCGTGCAGTTCAACAACTCTCTTGGCCCCTATAAAGGGGGGCTTCGTTTCCACCCGACGGTAAACGAGGGAGTTCTCAAGTTCTTGGGTTTTGAGCAGATATTCAAAAACTCGCTGACGGGTCTGCCGATAGGCGGGGCAAAAGGGGGAAGCGACTTTGACCCAAAAGGCAAGAGCGACTTTGAGATCATGAAGTTCTGTTCGGCCTTCATGCGCGAGCTCTACAAACACATCGGCCCTCGCATCGACGTTCCTGCGGGCGATATCGGCGTGGGTGCGCGCGAGATCGGCTATCTCTTTGGAGAGTATAAGAAGATAACGCTTAGTTATGAGGGTGTTTTGACGGGCAAGCCTTTTATGTTCGGCGGCTCTTTGATGCGACCTGAAGCGACGGGATACGGTGTCGTCTATTTTACGCAGACGATGCTTGATATGGAGGGCAAAGAGAGCCTTAAGGGTAAGATCTGCACCATCAGCGGTGCGGGCAACGTGGCGATTCACACGATAGAGAAACTCAAGCAGATCGGTGCTATACCGGTGAGCTGCAGCGACTCGAAGGGGACGATATATGATGCCGAAGGGATTGATGTGGCACTGCTTAAAGAGCTTAAAAACGTGCGTCGCGTCTCGCTGACCGAGTATCTGCAAACGCGCCCGAATGCGAAATATATCCCGGTCGAGGAGTATCCAAAGGGCGGTCATGCCGTTTGGAACATTCCGTGTTATGCGGCATTCCCGTGTGCAACGCAAAACGAACTCACCGAAATAGATGCGCAAAATCTCATTCACAACGGCTGTGTCAGCGTGAGCGAAGGGGCGAACATGCCATCAACTCCCGAAGCGATCGAAGCGTTTTTGAGCCACAAGATCTGTTTCGCTCCTGCCAAAGCGGCTAATGCGGGCGGAGTGGCGGTGAGCGAGTTCGAGATGAGCCAAAACGCCTCGATGCAGCGCTGGAGCTTTGAGAAGGTGGACGCAAGGCTCAAGACGACGATGCAAGAGATTTGTAAGCGTGTCGTTCTGACCGCCAAAGATTACGGGGTCGAGGGGAACTATGTGGACGGTGCGAACATCGCAGGATTTAAAAAAGTGGCCGATGCCATGATAGCAGAGGGGATATAAGCAGATGCAAGAGAGCAACGCATTTCAAGATCTTATCGAGAGTTTTCCTCTTTTGACTTCGATAGACCCTATAGCTTTGAAGTTTGGGATCATCCTCTTCTCCATAGCGATCATCTACTTTATCAGACGCGTCGGCTTTGACATGATCGAGCTGGGGCTGTTGCGAATCAGTTCGCTGGAGCACTACGTCAAGGATATCATCGCGCGTTTGCGCAAACCCAGCGAGATCGTCACCATCATCATCAATTTCGATATCGTCCTTTATGTCTATAACGACTTCTATACGGCGCAGCATATTCGAGATATCTTCAATATCGTCTATGTCGTCGTCGGGACATACTGGGTCTATCTCTTTATCAACTCCATCATCGAGGTGAAGCTTGAGCATATAGAGAGTGCGAAAAACGTCAAGAACGAAGTGGTGAATCTGGGGCTGAAGATACTCAACTTCGCCATTGTACTTGTCGGGCTGCTGATACTTTTAAATCTGCTCGGCGTCGATCTGACGGCTATTCTATCGGGTCTTGGGATCGGCGGTATTGCCGTGGCGCTTGCGGCGAAGGATTCGCTTGCCAACTTCTTTGCGACGGTCTCTATCCTTATCAGCGATACCTTTTCGCAGGGCGATTGGATACAGATCGGCGCCTCCGAGGGAACGGTGGTAGAGATAGGGCTTCGCGTCACGACCATCCGCACCTTTGATAACGCGATGATAAGCATTCCAAATGCCACGCTTGCAAACGGCGACGTCAAAAACTGGAACAAACGGGCTATCGGAAGAAGAATAAAGATGAGCATCGGCGTCAAGTATGATTCAAAAGCCGAGAATATCAAAAAAGCCGTAGAGGCGATAAGAGGAATGCTTCAAGAGCACCCGATGATCGCTACGAGCATGACCGAATATGAGTTTGAAGAGGCTAAAAAGCTGGTGACGCAGGATGATGTTTACGGTGTCAAAAAGACGCTGCTCGTCTATCTAGACGAGTTTGGCCCTAGTAGCATCAACATCCTTGTCTATTGTTTCTCAAAAAGCGTGGTGTGGAGCGAGTGGCTTGAGACCAAAGAGGATGTAATGTACCGTATTATGAATATTCTGCAAGAGAACCATCTGGAGTTCGCATTCCCCTCATTGTCGCTCTATCACGAAAATAAAAATTCATGAGAAGTTTCACATGCCAAGAGATGGCATGTGAAATTATTAATTCTTATATTGTCTCCTGCGATAAAAGCCCTAAAGCGAGTTTCAGTCTTTTTGGGTAAAATCCCTACTCTAAAAAATGACACAAAGAGAATCTATGCAACAGACACAAGCAAGAGTCAATCTCTATGCACTCCTATCACGTATCATGCTTCAAGAGCTTGACGCGGCTACTTTTGAGATCATTACAAAAGATGAGAATATTATGGAGTTCTTTCCTACGCTAAAAGAGTGGGCACCGTTCAAAGAGCTCACAAGCAAAGAGCTTTTAAGCAAACATCTTGACCCCGATTTTGTGAACCTTTCACTATTGCATCTTATTCCGTACGAGACATTCTACCGCCGTGAGGATCAGATGATAGAAACAGGCGGTGCGAATCCGGTGACGGACATGTACAGCGCCTACGACTTCATGGTCGATTTTGAAAAATCGCGCACCGTTTCGGCGGATCATATCGGAGTAGAGCTAGAGTTTATGCACCACCTGGCCACGGCAGAACTCAAAGCGCGCCAAGATAGTGACCAAGAGGCGGTAAAAGAGATTTTGAGCGTTCAAAAAGAGTTCTTGAACAAGCATCTTCTGCAGTGGGCGCCGATGTATCTCATCAATATGAAGTATGAGGCGAGAACACCGCTCTACTACGATGCGGCGGACGTGACGGTCGAGTTTATCCTCAGCGACAATGAATATTTGAATAAAGAGCTAGAAGCGTAGTATGTCCCTTATCCATTTGAGTGCCAGCCAGTGTGTACGACCGCTGGCAAAAGAGAGCGAGTGCCGCAAGTGCGAGGCGGTCTGCCCGACCGGCGCTATCGTCATCGAATCGACGTTGCCAAGCATCAACTTCTCTACGTGTGTAGGGTGCGGGGCATGTCATGCCATCTGCCCGAGCGAAGCGCTGGGGCTTGATGATTTTAGTTCGACCGATTTCTTCTTCGATTTTTTAGAAGAGGGCGGAAACATTATTTCGTGCGAGAAGAACGTGCCGTGTATCGCGGGGGTGAGCGTTGAGCACTTGATATCGCTTGCGGCACTTAAAAAAGAGATCGTGCTCGATATGGGGCACTGCGAGGGGTGCGATATCGCGCACAAATGCAAAACGCAGATCCTGCATAACTATGACGAAGCGTGCTATATCCTTGAAGCGATGGAGTCGGATGCCAAGATAACGCTTGAGAACGTCGCTTACACGCAAGAGAGCGCTCAAAACGAAAGCAGCCGACGCGACTTTTTGCGCTCTATCAACCTCAAGACATTCGCCAAGACGCGTCTTGATTTTGAGCGCGAGGTGCAAAAAGCGACCGATGAGCTAGTGGAACACACACTGCAAAAAGCTGATATCGCACTTTTAAAACAGAAGAAGATACCGCATAAAAGACGTATTCTCTTTAGTGCGATTAAACGTGTGCCAAAACCCTCTGTTTTTCACACTATTGATGCGAACGAGATCAGTTTCACGTCGCAAAAGGTGATGGATGAGGCCAAATGCACCGCGTGTCAGATGTGTTATCGCCTCTGCCCGAGCGGTGCGCTCACCTCCGACGTTAAAAACTCGAAGATCGATTTCGATCCGCTGCTTTGCATCAAGTGTCATGTATGCCACGATGTCTGCGAGAGCGACGCTATAACGCTCTCTAAAGCCTATAGCATCAAAGAGTTCTTTGAGCCGAGTGTTCAAAATCTGGTGAGTTTTAATGTGCGAAACTGCCGTGAGTGCGGTATGAGTTTTAGTACCAACTCAAACGACAAACTCTGCTATCGATGCAAGATAGAGGAGCAAGAGGCCCGCGATCTTTGGGGTATAGAAGAGGAGTATTAAGATGATGAACGAAGCCAACGAGATATCGCGCCAGACGCTCCTATACGGCTACATAGGCGAGCATGCCGGAGCGAGTCGTATCAGTGCCGTGACCAATAGACTCTTTAAAGAGAGCGCTAAAGATGCCATGATGATCCCGATGAACATCCGCGAGGATGACTTCTACTTCACGCTGAGCAATATGAAAAACTCGCAAGTAAGTGCGGCCTACATCGCAAACGAGTACATCGAAAAAGTGCCTGAACTGCTCGATAACGCCTCGATGCTCGTTAAGCGCAGCGGGGCATGCGATCTGGTGTTTGTAGAGAACAAAACGCTTCGCGGCGAACTGATATGCGTGAGAGCCATCAGCGAAAAGCTCAAAGATCTTAGAGCCACTAAGATAGCCATGATCGGAGTCTCCCCTTTGGCAAAGGCGTTTAGCTTTTTGGCATGTGGATTCAATGTGAGCTACTTTCACGACAACCTCGAGGAGCTTTTGGCATTTTCGCAAGAGTTAGAGATAAAAGAGCCCGATCTCAACCGAATTGCAAGCGGCATGGAGGTTGATCTGAACGCTTTTGATGCGGTGCTCTATTTTGCGGATTTTAAAGAGTGCAGTATGATAAGCGCACTTCCAAAAACGGTGATGGATATGAACTCCCAAAAGCACTACTCGGCGATGCGAATACGCGCGGCAGAGCTCGGTGCTGCATATTTGGGTGCAGATGAGATGATAGAAGAGCTGAGTAAAACGATCTATACGATATTAACAAGATAAGGAGAGAAGATGAACAGAGCAGATATAGCAGATTTAAGAGCCGAGTTTGATAAGTTCGTGCAAGATAAGTGCACACTTGACCCGGAAGCAAATGCGAACCAAAACCCCGATGCGGGAGATAAAGAGGATGAGGAGCCCGTACCGCAGTTCGTGGACGCATTAACGACGAAGCTTTTGGCTCCGGCACATAGCGGCGTCTATCTTTCACGTTTAGACATTAAACGTATTGCCGAGGCTATCGATGAGTCTTTGCCGATCAAAGAGCGTATAAAGATGGTTCGTGCACTCTTTCGCCATACCAACTCAAAAGAGTTTTTACGCACGGCCTTTGATGAGATCAACCGCCATATTAACGGGCGTCTTCTTATCTATCAAGAGCTTGCAGAGGCCTTTCCGTCATCAAAATATATCTTTGACGAGCAGATAGCAAAAGCGCAAAAGACGATGAGAATGTTCGATCAGATCGTTGAAGATTTTGAAGTGATTGAGCCGACAGACGACCCGATGGTCATCTAAGTTTCACATGCCGAAATTCGGCATGTGAAA
>JACXUD010000315.1 GCA_014764025.1 Campylobacterota bacterium
GATAAGACGGTGACGGTCATCAAGATCGATGACTTCTATAACCATCTCAAGATCCCGAATATAACGCTACAAGGGCTCGAGGAGCTTGACTACCTTGATGGCATCGAGTTCTCGAAACTGATCAATATGCAAGCCGATGCGACGATAGAGGCGCTTAATAATCTCGGCGATATCCCGTGTGACGTGATGAGTATCGACGGTGTATGTGAGGAGAGTATTGCGGCGCTCATGTATGAGTATGAGCTGCTTACATCGGTGACGGCAAAGTTCATCTATATCAATGCATACGATCAGCCTGGCGTGGAAGCGGGTAAGATCATCTTAAAGAGTAAGTTTCAAAAGTAGCGTTTAGTTGAAGCAGTAGCAGACCAAGCAAGCATGAAAGCTCGGCTTGGTTTAGTTTTGAGGAGCCTCTTGCTCTTCTTTGCGGATAAAGGCCAAAAAGAGTACCAAGAATACCCCTAGAATCACTCCCGTAACAGCTCCTACAACCATGATCAGGCCGCGTTTTGGTTTTGTCTTGTCTTTAATGTATGGCTCAAAAGGCATACTGAGCGCGTCGCACTGGTAGTATTTTTTTGATTTTGTCATGATCTGCTTCTCTAAAATGCTCGAGATAAGTGATGAGATGTTCTGGCGCAGTTCGATCCCTTCCGCCTTTGTCAGCTCCTCTTGAAAGTAACGAAGACGGCTTTCGATATTGGCTAGCTCATTCTCCACCAAATATTTACTGGCATCTTCTAAGAATTTATTGACCATCTGCGGTGCAAAAACACGGTCATAGTCGCTATATGCAACGGTTATAAGACCGCTCTTCTTATCGCTAGATATTGAGAAATTTTTTTGAATCGCTTCGACAAGCTTGAAAATCTCCTCCTCTCGGTCAATATCTTCCCAATCTTTAGGAGAGTTGGTAAGTTGATAGAGCCCATCAAATCCAAGTGCAAAGACGAATCTTTGCGAGAGGTTGTCGTCAAAGTAGTATTCGTCGATCTTGTGTCTAAGCACAAACGAGTGCATGAATTCATAGTTATCTAAAAGCGATTGAAAGGCAACATCGGGCGTCATTGCACTGCCGCCGATATTGACACCGGCCATGGCCGCCAAACTGCCGAGACTGCTCAGCGTTCCTTTATCTATCTCGGTGGGTACCAGCACTGCTTGTGCACTGTAGGTGTTTGGCGTTCGCAAAGCAAATATCAACGTGAAAAAAACGATGATTGCCGTTGTTAAAAACACCGTTCTCTTGCCATCTTTGATCGTTTGCCACAACTCTCTTAAGTCAATTTCATCCTCTTGGATGAAGTTTTGCTGTTCGTTCTGTGCTAGCGTACTCATTGCGTGATCCCGAGTGAGTTGAGCGCAGCGGCGGTAACGGCAAAGCTAGAGAGGATTTTAGCGACACTGTCCCAGATCTCAAGCGTATTGTACTCTTTGATATAGAC
>JACXUD010000316.1 GCA_014764025.1 Campylobacterota bacterium
AGAGGAGGCGATCTACCTGCTTCGCGAAGCCAACGAGATGATGCAGCATCTCAAAGACGAGACTGCGGCTTCAATGAAACAGATCAAAAAGAGTGTCGGTTTTTTGGATTCGACTCATGTCCAAACCAAAAGACAGATTGACATAAAATTGTAGGTTTATTTGTTTATACAAATAGTTTTTACAATTTTATTTGATTAATTCTCAATTACTGCTATTTTAATCTATTGTAAATGCCACACTCCTTCTCTTCTCATAGACTTTTGCAAAAAAATGTGTTAGCATAAGCACAAAAAAATATCCGGAACGATTCACATGCCGATTCACATACCAGACTACTCAAATCTAAACCACGAGACACTTGCCGCTCAAATAGGTATTAAACCGAAGTTCATACCTATGCTTATCGCAAGTTTTACCGATGAATCGGTAGAGCTGCTTGCCAAACTCTCTTCAAGCATCGCCTCCAAGGACTACCCATCGCTTAAGTCCGCAGCCCACTCCATTAAAGGGAGTGCGGGAAACCTTAAGTTGGATGAGCTCTTCGAGATGGCTAAAGCGATAGAGGCGGCAGCATCTGCCGGTGATGAGAGTTTCGACTACATAGAGTATCGCAACGCTATCGAAGCCTCTATAAAAACGATCTCTTGAACTATTTCATTGGTAATTTTAAACTTTTTTGGCTATAATTCCATCGCTTCTCTTTAGACCTGTGCAATGGTGCCTTGAGGCAGCGTGTCAGGGTAGGAATACAGCAGCACACCTTGATGCATCATGTGCCGCAGGTATCTGGAGAGGAGTCTCTCACAACAATTTTCTACCGTTACGAAATTCACTGTAATCCAAAAGTAATCTTTTTTCACTATAATATCTCCTTAAAAAACTTAAGGTAACTCTGCAATGAAAAGAAACGCATTCTCGCTTATAGAACTCATGATCGTCACAAAGGCGAAGAGGCAAAGCGTAATCTGGTCTGTGTTCAGATGAAGAGCATCTATAACGGTGCACTCGATATGTTCAAGATCAACAACGGCATGTACCCGACCACCGAAGAGGGTTTAGAGGCACTCACGGCCAACCCGAGTGCAGAGAAGTATCCGAACTACTCAAGTACGGGTTACTTTAAAGACGGCGAGCTTCCAAAAGATTCGTGGGGCAACAAGTTTATCTATCTCAATAACGACGGCAAGATAGAGATCATCTCTTTGGGTGCGGATCGCGCAGAGGGCGGCAAGGACGAGGCGGCGGACATCAAGATGAGCGAGTGCAAAAAGTAACAATTTGCGCAGAGCCTTCTCTCTTATTGAACTGCTTATCGTCGTAGTGATTATGGGTGTCGTCTATACACTTGCCATAACGAACTTTCAGGCGGCCGCAGAGCAAAAAGAGAGCCTTAGCATCAAGCGCCTTCCTGCGCTGCTGGCGTCGTTTGATTTTGAGAGAGAGGCTAAGATCGTCTGCTTTAACGGCTGCAAGAGCTGCGCGCTCTATCTTGACGGCGAGCATATAACGGAGTACGACGACGCACTGAGTAGGTTCTTTGATGACTCCATCAAGAGTTATCGCTACTCGATGCGGCAAGGCTTTACGCCCATAAAAGAGCGTATCTTCTTTACGGACGAGCACAGCTACGAGATGCTCTGTTTTGAGTACGGAGTGACGAACGGAGGCTACAACGAAGCGCTGTTTATAGAGTTTGGCGGCAAGGTCTATGACCTCCATAGCCGTTTTGAAGTAAAAGAGTACGCATCGCTGGAGCAGGCACGCGAAGCGATGCAGAGATTAGAAAACGAGGTACTTCGATGATCTTTCGCTATAAAGGGGTTGACGAAAAGGGAAAAAGAGTCCGTCAAAAGATCGAGGCCTCATCGCTAGCCGAAGCAAAGGCAAAGGTGCGTGCAAAACACATCATCGTCGAGAGCATCGAAGAGCAGACCCCTTCGCTTTTTGAGAACATCACCTTCTCTTTTAAATACAAAATTCCTCCAAAAGAGCTCTCGGCCCTTTCTCGCGAGCTTGCCATGTATATCCGATCGGGTATCAGCATCGTCTCGGCTCTGAAGATCGTGCAGAACCACTACAAGAAAAATAAGAAGATGACGCTTTTTTTGACCACGCTCAGCACCCATCTGGACGAGGGAAAGAACTTCTATACGGCTCTTGAAGAGCAGAGCGTCGTGGAGTTGCCAGAGTTCTTCAAACACTCCATCAAAGTGAGCGAAGACGGCGGCAT
>JACXUD010000317.1 GCA_014764025.1 Campylobacterota bacterium
CGCAGTCCCGTAAAGTCTATATCAATATCATCACGCCCGCTGAGCGCTATCATCTTTCTAGCCAGATCGGCGATCTTGATCGGCTCGCCCATATCCAAAATGAAAATCTCGCCCCCTTTGCCGATGGAGGCCGCCTGAAGCACAAGCTCGCACGCTTCGCTTAAGAGCATAAAGTAGCGCGTCACCTCAGGGTGGGTGACGCTTAGGTTCTCGCCCCTTGCAATTTGAGCTTGAAACTTCGGAATGACGCTTCCGCTAGATCCCAGCACGTTTCCAAAACGCACGCTGACGACTTCGGTCTTTGAACTCTCAACATTCTGACCATAAAGTTCGCAGATGCGTTTGCTTGCCCCCATAACGTTTGTAGGTCGCACCGCTTTATCCGACGAGATAAGCACGAACTTCTCCACCCCATACTCTATCGCTAGGTCTAAAAGCACTTTTGTGCCTAAGATATTATTGCGAAGCCCCTCGTGCATATTGGCCTCGACCAGCGGCACGTGTTTATAGGCCGCGGCGTGGATGATGATATTTGGCATGTGAAGCTGCATTGTTCTACGCATCGCCGAGCCGTCAAGCACGCTGCTCATCACAAGCTCGCGTTCAATGTTGCCAAGCTGCTGATCGACGGTGTAGAGATTGAACTCGCTGTTCTCCACAAGTATGAGCTTTGCCGCACCGTAGATCTCGCACTGTCTTGCTATCTCGCTGCCGATGCTTCCGCCCGCACCGCTGATAAGCACGACTCTGTTTTTGATGAACGCCTCAATGGCGACCTTGTCCAGATCCTTTGGCTTGCGTGCAAGCAGATCTTCGATAGAGAGCTCTTTGAGCACCTTTTTGTGGTTTTGAAGCGTGGCGATCTGAACCTCCAGCTCTTTATACGCTTGCAAAACGTCAAATATCCTGCCCAGCTCGCTTGGCTCATACTCTTTTGCGATGATCACTTTGGCGATGCCGTGCTTCTCTATCAACCCTCCAAGACGAGACATATCCTGCACCGTAAGGTCGGAAAAGTGAGTGCCCACAAGCGTTTTATCGCTCTCGACGACGGCAGAGACGTTATAGGCCGAGCGCTCTTTAATGATGCTCTGCGCAAAGCTGTTCGCCCCTATGATAAGCGTCTTTGCAAGGTTTTTATCGGTATCGCTCTCTATCACGAGGCGTTTAAGAAAGCGAAAGAAGCCCAAAAATAGAATGGACAAGAAGAGGTCTATCATCAGCACGCTTCGGGGGAAAGGTGTGAAGCTCTGTGGGGTGAGGTAATAGAGCAGAACAAAGCCGATATAGGCGAGCAGATGGGCATATATGAGTTTTTTAGCTTCGTAGAGCGAGAAGTAGCGCCATGTGACACGGTATATCCCAAAGCGTGCAATGAAGAGCACCTTTAGAAGCGCAAGGGAAACAAAGACCGCCAAAAAGTTGCTCATATAGCT
>JACXUD010000010.1 GCA_014764025.1 Campylobacterota bacterium
AAAGATTTTCTCTCGCGCGACAAAGAGGCTATGCAGACGCAGTTCATCGGCATCACCCAAGAGTTCGAGAGCTTCGGAAAGCTAGAGCTCAAAGAGGCAATACTACGAACCGATACCCTGATCTTAGAGTATGAGCTCGAAGATTTGCGTATAGAGCTCTACCGACAAAGCGCGCTTATAGGTGCGAATATCGCCTTTATTCAAGAGAGCATCAAGTTTTTGGAACAAAAACGAGCCAACGTAGAGAGAGCGCAGGAGTTTTTTGCACAAAGCCTTGCCTTAAAAGAGAGCTTTGCCAAAGAGATGGAGCTTCAAAAAGCACTCTTTAGCATTGATGACAAGCTCCTCTCACTTCAAGACGCTTTGTCGCAAGAGCGTAATAGATGCAGTGCCATCGCACCCGATCTGGCATGTGAAAATATAGCGATCGAGCCCTCGTATGAGACAAAAGAGTCGATCACCGAGACTCCGAAATATAAAATATTCGCGCTCAAATCAAAACTTTTAACCCTTAAAAGCGACCTTGAGGAGCGAAAAAAATTCTCTAACATAACCGCAACGCTGAGCTACAATCAGCGCCAAAAGTTCGAGGATTACCTCTTCGTATCGGCATCGTTCGCTCTGCCTCTCTATGGAAGCGAAGAGGCAAGAGCCGAGGCTTTCAACTTGCAGGAGAGAGAGAACACCGATTTGGAGCGCCAATATCTGCAAAACGCATCTGCGTCCTATGAGAGCGGCATGAAACGCATTGCAATTTTAAAAGAGCGAATGGAAAAGCTCACTGCTCTAGAACAAAAATACGCGCAGTTTACCCGTTATGAGGAGCAGAGCATCGCTAAAGCCGTGACTCTTGCAAAAAGCCTTGAGAATCAGAATCTTCTCATCGACTTACATTTACAAAAACTTCAATACGCTTTTGAGCTCACCAAAACCAAACTAGAGCTCTTTAGCCTTACACAAGCGAGTCTCTTATGAAAACACTCCTCATTATCGCCTTTTTGTCTCTATTTTCACATGCCAAAACATTCGAGCAGGCCTTCAACGTTCAGATCATCCAGCCAAAGCTCATAACCCACAGCGACAAGCGAAGCTACTACGCCACCACCGCCTATGATGAAGGAAGAATCTATGACGTCACGCTTCGATATGAGGGATTCATACAAAATTTAGTCGCCGATGAGCGCTATAAAACCGTAACTAAAGGTCAAAAGCTCTTTGATATCTACTCCAAAGAGATATATGAGCTCAAAAAAGAGCTTGCCTCTAGCCAAGGTTTTGAGCCGCTCCAAAGAAGCATTCGCGAAAAGCTTTCGCTCTATGAGATCGATCAAAACGATATGAAAAACCTCTCCTCCACGACACCCTATATTTCTAAATACGGCGGCATCATCCTTGAAAAAAAGATCAACGAAGGAGGCTTCGCAAAAGCGGGGATGAGCCTCTTTAAGATTGCGGATAACTCGGTGATGTGGGTCATCGCCAAGGTCTATCAAAAAGATTACGCATTCATCGCCAAAGGGATGGAGGCGATCGTCGAGATAGATGGGATAGCAGAGCCGATTAGAGCAAAAGTAAGCAAAATATACCCGTTTGTGAGCTCAAAAGACCAAAGCTTCGAGGTGCGCATAGAGGTGCCAAACTCACATGCCAAAATTTTTGATGGGATGTTTGCCAAAGTTACGCTTTCAAAAAACGCAAGAAGCGCGCTGAGTTTGCCAAAAGAGGCGGTCATCAAACGCGAAGGCAAGCTCTATGTATTCAAACAGAGCGCCCCAAGCGAGTATGAACCCACCGAAATTGAGGCGCTTTATGCGGGCGGCTACTATCAGATCCAAAGCGGTATTAGCGAGAGCGACTTCGTGGCAAAAGATGCTCTCTTCTTACTTGACAGCGACGCAGTGACGAACGGCTCATATATGAGCGAAAAGTGGTGATACCATGATCGAATCAATCATCCAAAAGAGTGCCAAAAACATCTTTGCCGTACTTATCATCTCGGCGCTTTTGAGCGCTCTTAGCCTTATAAGCCTCAAACACATCTCGCTTGACGCCCTGCCCGATCTCTCTGCGCCGCAGGTCATATTACAAGTAAGCTACCAAGGGCAGTCGCCAAAGATAATTGAAGAACAGGTATCCTATCCACTTATCAGCTCGCTGATGTCGCTGCCCAACATCAAGACGATCCGCTCGATGAGCAGCTTTCAAAACGCCCTTATCTATATCATCTTCAAAGACGAGACCGATATCTACGAAGCAAGAAGCCGTATCCTTGAACAGCTCTCTTCCATTCTACCGACGTTGCCAAGCGGCGCAAAAGTGAGCATGGGGCCTGATGCTACGGGGGTGGGCTGGGCATACCAGTACATTTTAAAATCAAACAAGCTCAACTTGCAAGAGCTTCGCGACTATCAGGATTTTTATCTTAAATACGGCCTTTTAGGGGTTGACGGGGTAAGCGAAGTGGCCGCCGTGGGCGGTTTTGTAAAGAACTATCAGCTCCTTGTGGATCAGAACAAGATGGTGCAGTACGGTATTGGGATCGATGAGATCATAGCCGCCCTTAAAAAGAACAACCAAGACTCCGGCGGCGGCGTTATGCTGCAAAACGGCTATGAGCGCATCATCCAGACCAAAGGGTACGCAAAAAGCATCGAAGAGCTGGGCGACATCACGATCAAGCTCAAAGGCACACTGCCGATCAAACTCAAGGATATAGGCGAGTTCACCGCACAGCCATCCGCACGCCGCGGTGTAGCCGACTACAACGGCGAGGGCGAAGTAGTGGGCGGCATCGTCTTGGTGCGCTACAAAGAGAACCCTTATGAGGTGATAGAACGCATCAAATCAAAAATAGCCACGCTTCAAAACAGCGATGTGGAGATAGTCACCGCCTATGATCGCAGCAAACTCATAGAGCGGGCTATCGAGACCCTCAAAAGCACGCTTATCGAGGAGTCGATCATCGTCATCCTTATCACGATGCTCTTTTTGTTCCATTTGCGCTCGGCGCTGGTCATCATCATCACCCTGCCCCTGACGGTGCTTATAAGCTTCTATCTGATGCACCTCTTTGATATAGGCTCGAACATCATGAGCCTTGGCGGCATCGCCATCGCCATAGGGGCGATGGTGGACGCCTCCATCGTCATGGTCGAAAACGCCCACAAACACCTCAGCAAAAGTGACGGAACACAAGATCGTGTCACAATTATCATAGAATCATCCAAACAGGTAGGTCGCCCTATCTTCTTTGCCCTGATGCTTCTCGTCATCTCATTCTTGCCTATCTTTGCCCTTGAGGGTCAAGAGGCAAGACTTTTTGGCCCGCTTGCCTACACCAAAACATTTGCGATGATCATCGGTGCTGTGCTCTCCATCACCCTTGTACCGGTCTTGATGATACTCTTCATCAAAGGCGAGATCAAAAAAGAGGAGCACAACCCGCTCAACCGCTTTTTTGTCTTTTTATACACGCCGCTGCTGCGTCTCTTTTTAAAAGTGCGCTACCTCATCATAGCACTCAGCATCGCCGCCATCGCCTATATCTATCCGCTCTATATGAGTCAAAAGTGGGAGTTCATGCCGTTACTCAATGAGCAGGACTTCATGTATATGCCCGTCACCCCTTATGGCATCAGTATCGATCTGGCCAAACAGATAATCCAAGAGAGCGACGCCATCATTAAAAGCTTTCCGGAGGTGCAGAGCGTCTTTGGTAAGGCAGGACGAGCCGATAGTGCCACAGACCCCGCCCCGCTTGCCATGATAGAGACGATCATCCAGCTCAAAGATGAGTCGCAGTGGCGCGAGGGCGTGACCTACCAATCACTGATGCGCGAGATGGAGGAGAAGCTCAAAATCAAAGGGCTTATCAACTCCTGGACCTACCCTATCCGCGGGCGCATCGATATGCTGCTTACGGGTATCCGCACCCCGCTTGGCATCAAACTCTACGGCGATGACAACAGAGTTTTAGAGAGTATCTCTAGCCAGATAGAGCAGAAACTTGCCGCACTGCCGCTTACACTCAGCGTATCGGCCGATAAATCAAACAGCGGCTACTTTTTGGATATCGAGATAGACCAGGAGAGTTTGACGCGTTATGGCGTAAACAAACAGACCATTCTCGATACGCTTGCTTACGGCGTGGGCGGTTTTGAGGTGGGTACGTTCGTGGATGGGCTTAAACGCCACCCAGTCTCTATTCGCATCAATTCAGAACAGCGTGATAACATCGACTCTATAAAGGCGCTTCAGGTCAAGACCGCTCTTGGCTTCTATCCGCTTGAGACCTTTGCGAATGTCGCCTATAAAGAGTCCGCAAGCGTTATCAAAAGCGAAAAAGGGATGCGCGTCTCTTTCGTCTATATTACGCCAAAGAGTGAAGTGAGCGTGGATGAGTATAAAAAAGCGGCCATAGAGGCGATAGCTGCTATAGAGCTGCCCCAAGGCTACTACTACGAGTTCGCGGGACAGAGCGAATATCTGGAGTCTGCCAAAGCGCGTTTAGCCTATATCATCCCTATCGTGCTGCTGAGCATATTCGTGCTTATCTACTTTGCACTCAAAGAGCTCATCAATTCGCTCATCGTCTTTTTGATGCTCCCTTTTGCCATCCTCGGCGGACTGCTCTATGTGGATTATCTTGGCTTTAACCTCTCCGTCGCGGTCGTGGTGGGCTTTTTGGCTCTGCTTGGCGTGGCGGCGGAGACGGCCATCGTCATGGTCATCTATCTGCAAGAGGCGTTGCAAAATAGAGCTCTAAGCAAAGAGGAGGCGATACTAGAGGGCTCTGCAGGCAGACTGCGCCCAAAACTAATGACGGTCTTTGCCATCCTTGGCGGGCTTATCCCTATCATGTACAACCACGGGGTAGGGAGCGAAGTGATGCAGCGCATCGCCGCACCGATGATCGGCGGAATCGTAACCTCGGCGATTCTTACACTGCTTATCATCCCGCTTTTATACTCTTTGCGAAAAAGGGAGATGTAAAATCTCTCTTACATGAGGCGCTTTTTATAATGTGTCGTGTATCATACACCCATGAATGTTTTACTCTTAGAAGATGATGCGATCCTTAGCGAGATAATCAGCGAGCACCTTGCCGAAAAAGGCTATGCGGTCAGATGCGCGTACGACGGGGAAGATGCCTACGAGCAGATACAAGAGCACCCGTTTGACTTTATGCTCTTTGACGTCAATATTCCTCGTCTGAGCGGCTTTGACCTGCTTGCCCTTTTGCGCTCTCAACAGATAGATATACCAATAATCTTCATTACATCGTTAAATAGTGCCAATGATCTAAAAAAAGGGTTTGATCTTGGATGTGACGATTACCTCAAAAAACCGTTCGAACTCTTGGAGCTTGATGCGCGTATAGAGCACCTTATCCGCATCCATCGTCTCGGCGACAACCGCATCATCATCGACACGCATCGCTATCTTGAGCGCCAAAGCTATGAGCTTATAGATAACGGCACAAGGCATCGGCTCTCTAAAAAAGAGTTCGAGATGCTTGAGTACCTGCTACTGCACAAAGATGAGACTCTTTCACATGCCAAGATAATCGCAAACCTTTGGCTTAACGACGAAGTGCCGACAGATGCGACGATCCGCACCTACATCAAGAATCTGCGCGCACTGCTGGGCAAAGATTTTCTCACAACCATCAAAGGAGTCGGCTATAGAATTAACATCTAACGAACGAAAGTCGCTCTACGGCTTTTTGGGGCTCTATCTGGGCTCATCGGTCTTTTTGATCCTCTTTTTGGCGCTGAGCTTCTACCACTACGAAAAAGCGACCGTTATCGCCATGAACAAAGAGCGCCTCAAAAGCAGTGCGCAGAAGATATCCTCACAGATCATCTACTCGTTCATGCACGCCATGCCGCTCGAGATTACGAGATCGGATGAGTTCGAAGTGGCACTCTACGATAAGAACCGAGAGCTCATTAGCGGCAATCCTATGAAAGTAGCGTTAGAAGAGGGGTTTTATGCCGATAGCACTTATGATTATTACGTCGATATGAGCGCGCAGCTTCACCACGGCGTGAAGTTCGTCGTGCTTAAAAGCCGCAATGCCGACAAAGAGATCAACAGGCTCATCCTGCGCGTGCTCGCTATTACGATTTTCTCCGTCGGATTGATCGCGCTTGTTGGCTATTTTCTCTCGAAGATGTTCCTTAAACCCATCTACAACGAACGCATCAAACTTGATAAGTTCATCAAAGATACGACCCATGAGCTCAACACCCCTATCAGCGCCATTTTGTTGAGCATCGAGAGGCTCAAAAGAGAACCGATAGAACAAAAAATTCTACAAAGAGTAGAGTTAAGCTCTAAACGTCTGCAAAAGATATATGCCGATCTGACCTATCTGCTGCTCGATCAACAATCACACGAGGTAAAAATGATCAATCTCAAAGAGCTGCTTCTCCAAGAGCTTCTGCTCTATGAAGAGCTGGCCAATAAAAAAGAGATCACGATCACCAGACATCTTCAAGATGCTTTCATGGAGATGGATGAGACCAGCGCTCAGCGGCTCCTTGACAACCTTCTCTCAAACGCCATCAAATATAACCGCCAAAACGGCACGATCGATCTTGTTTTAACGCCAACGAGCCTCTCCATCACAGACAGCGGAATCGGCATCGCCCCGCAAGACAAAGAGCGCCTCTTTGAGCGTTTCTTCCGTGCCAACGATCATGAAGGGGGATTCGGCGTGGGCCTTGATATCGTCAAACGTATATGCGACACCTACGGAATAACTATCGCCATAGAGTCTGAAGAGAATCGTTTTACTCGGATCATCTTGAATTTCTCTATCTAGAAGTAGATTTTTTTCTTTTAGATTCTCTCTTATTTAACGGCACTTCAATTTTATAAAGCTTTAAAAAAGTAGATTATTGATAATCAATATCATAATATTTTAAGCTCTTTATCTTTATAATTTGATATCAATTATCAATAAGGAAAAATATGAAAGCAATTAGATTGGAACTTAGCAATAAGGAAAGTATAGGAAAATTTGGAGGAAGTGCATGCTAAATAAGAATACGGGAGGTAATAAATCAGATCAATAAACCAAATCCTTCTAAATAATAATTTCACTGACAAAGAAATCATTGGTGAGAACGCCTACTCTATCCGTGAATACTCCTTTACCCGAGTCATCCCAGTTGGCTCCAAGCGCTCTCATCCCGCCGATGAGCACCGTCATCTGCGGTGCGCTGAGCCCTAAAAGCTGTGCTTTATCTATAAGCAGCTCTTCGCTGCTTAGGGCATATCTTTGTTTTTAGTAATTTCTAAATCCATCGGCGATCGGCTCAAGATGCTCGAACGACGGGGCAAAGGTCTACTCTTGTGTCGCATCGGTTCGCCCGATCGCAAAAGGGACTTTTACGCTGACTCCGCCATCCTTTGCGGCTTTTTCGATCGCTGCGGCTCCGCCTAAAACGATCAGATCGGCTAAAGAGACCTTTTTGGCTCCTTTGCTATCAAACGCCGCTTTGATACTCTCTAATGATGCTATCACTCTCTCACACCCAAAATTCACTTCCCAGGAGTTTTGCGGTTCTAGTCGTATCCTCGCTCCGTTTGCTCCGCCGCGTTTATCGGAATTTCTGTATGTCGAAGCACTTGCCCATGCTGTTTTAATCAGTTGGGAGACACTGAGCCCTGATGCCAATATCTCTTTTTTGAGTGTTTCTACATCACCCTCATCCATCATAGGATAGTCTGCTTCTGGAACTACGTCCTGCCAAATCAGATCCTCTATCGGCACTTCAGGGCCGAGGTATCTGCTCTTTGGCCCAAGATCACGATGGGTGAGTTTAAACCACGCTCTTGCAAAGGCGTCGGCGAACTCGTCAGGGTGTTCGTGGAATCTTTTCGAGATCGGCCCGTATATAGGATCCATCCGTAGCGCCAAATCAGCCGTGGTCATCATTGTCTTTACTTTTTTGCTCTTATCGTGGGCTGATGGAGCCAGATGCTCCTCTTTGGGGTTGATCGGTGCCCATTGCCATGCACCTGCAGGTGATTTTTCCAAATTCCACTCATATCCGAAGAGAATGTCAAAGTACTCATTATCCCACCGTGTCGGATTTGCCGTCCACGAACCCTCTATCCCGCTTGTGATGGTGTCATCGCCTTTGCCGCTTAGAAACCTGCTGAGCCATCCGAGTCCTTGTGCTATGAGCCCTTCGGCTTCGGGTTCGGGCCCAACATTGGCGGTATCGCCCGCACCGTGGGATTTTCCAAAGGTGTGACCGCCTGCAATAAGGGCAACGGTCTCTTTGTCGCCCATCGCCATCCTTGCAAAGGTCTCTCTGATATCTTGCGCCGATTTTAATACATTTGGTTCGCCGTTGGGGCCTTCGGGATTAACATAGATAAGCCCCATCTGTACCGCTGCCAGCGGATTTTCAAGCTCTGCGGCATTGTGGGTCTCCTTCTCATATCGGTTATCCCCGAGCCACTTATCTTCGCTTCCCCAGTAGATATCCTCTTCGGGCTCAAAGATATCCTCGCGTCCTCCTCCAAAACCAAAAGGCTTCAGCCCCATATCCTCCAACGCCACCGTGCCTGCTAGTATCATCAGGTCTGCCCATGAGATCTTATTGCCGTATTTGAGTTTGATCGGCTGAAGCAGGCGTCTTGCTTTGTCAAGGTTTCCGTTATCCGGCCATGAGTTCAGCGGGGCCAATCTTTGATTTCCGGTTGCCGCTCCCCCTCGTCCGTCACCCGTTCTGTAGGTTCTCGCACTGTGCCACGCCATTCGGATAAAGAGCGGTCCGTAGTGCCCGTAATCGGCCGGCCACCACTCTTACGACTCTCTCATAAGGCTCTTAAGATCCCGTTTCAAAGCCTCATAGTCAAGCTTGGCGAACTCTGCCTTGTAATCAAAATCATCCCCCAACGGGTTCACTTTGTTAGAGTGCTGTGAAAGAATCTTCAGATTCAGCTGATTGGGCCACCAATCTTTGTTGTAAGTTCCTCTGTTGCCTGCTGCAGGATTGGGCACCTTATCATCACTTCCTAAACCTGTAATCGGACATCTAGCCATGATTTCCCCCTTTTTGGTAATCTATGATTTACATATTGTTCTATAAAAAAAATTAATAGCTATTGAATAATTTTTTTCCTTTACTCTGCTTTATTAACTCTAAAGTGAGATATCGTTTAAAACCTCTACATCATTGCAGTCGATATCTTTTTTGAGCAGATACCCCTTTTGCACCTTTTTTACGACATGCAGCATACCAAGCTCTTCAAAGAGTTTGATATTGCGGTAAACCGTCGCCGCACCTACCGTGGCATGTGAAGATGCAGAGAGCTTTTTGGCGATAAAATCGGCACTCACCGGGCGGCTTTGTTCATAGAGGATCTTCAGTATCCGCTCTCTTTGATCCGAGTAGCGCATCTTTTGCTCTTTGATATGGTCATAGAGCAGCGTTCTGAATACTTCGATCCTTGCACGGCTTTTTATGTTGATATAGAGCATCACTCTCGCTCCAAAAGATGCTCATAGCGTCTATCGGTCAGAGTACGCAAGAATGCCTCTAAACTCTTGATTTTAGAGTCACTCAGTTCTTTGGTCGCTTTTAAGAGCGTATGGTTTATCGTCGCGTTAAAATCCGCTTCGCCCCACGGTGCCGATGTTTCAGGATTATTCGGACGGTTCCCTACACCCATGTGGTCGTAAAACTCTAAAACGGTGCGCAGCTCTTTAAAAACCCCGTTACTCATGTACGGAGCGGTTACTGCGACATTTCGCAGAGTCGGCACCTTGATCTTACCCTCATGCGTTGCATCATTCAAAAAGCCTCCAAGCCCGCGATCGCGCTTGGTCGTGTTGCCATCACGCGCCTGCAGAGCCTGCAGGTTTCTTGGGGTACCGATATTCTCGAACTTATAGTTGGTAAAGAGCTCTTTTGAAGAGGCTTCGCTTGTTGAATTCAGCGTATGGCACGAGGCGCAGTTGGTGTTGTTATTGGAAAAAAAGAGCGCATACCCCGCTTGCTCCTCAATGCTCCAGTCGCCCTCTTCGTAGCACGCCCCCTCACCCTTGCCGCTTGCCTTGCACTCAATGAAGCGGTCATATTTGGAGTCAAAGGGCGCAAACTCTTCGGTTTTTTCATACTTCGCGATTGCTTGGGCAACCTTGTCGTAAGTTTTGCTTACATTCGTATCGTCCAAGATCGCCTCGCCGTAGAGGTTTTTCATAATAGTTGCATACTCGCTTCTCTCTTTGATGCGTTCAATCACACTTTGCATATCGGGCATCATCATCTCGGCACTATCCAAAAACGGCCCCTTTGCTTGGGCTTTAAGGTTGAGCGCACGCCCGTCGTGAAACTGCCCGCCTATATATTCGCCCTGTGCATTCTGAGTAAATTCGGGTATAAACTGCGCATAGGCGGCCGTGGGTGCATTGCGCCCTCCAAGCGCAAGAGCGTCGCTCCCTACCGAGAGAGCCCCATGTGTCGGGTCGTTTGCATCTGCATGAAAACGCGAATCGATAAAGCCGTGATCGGGGTTATGGCACGATGCGCACGACATATTGCGATGAAGCGAGAGGTTTGTATCGTTAAAGAGCATCTCACCGAATCTTACTTCACTGACACTCTGCACGCTCTCGCTGCTAGAACCGCCGCCGCAGCCGCTAAACATCAATGCGACCGTTAATGCTCCATAGATAGAGACTCTCATAATCTTCTCCTTTAGAATATAAACCCAAGCTGCATCGCAAAGCTCTGCTCATCGGCCAGCTTTGTCGCTTCGGCGTAGTCGCGTATCTTATAGTCCGCTTTTATGATCACCTTTGGGTCGGGGTAGTAGGCGATGCCGCCGCTGTACTCGAAGAAGCGGTTGTTATCTGCATAGGTCGTGTCACCCGAGGCATCCATATCGAGCCTCTCGATCTCTCCCACCGCATAGACGGCATGTGAAGATTTGCCAAAAAACGGCATCACGTCGTAGCCGACGGTGAGATACTGCCCGTTCACGCTGCTTGAAATCTCTTCGCCTATATCGCTGCTCAGCTTTGAAACATCACCCGCTAGCGAGCCGTAAGCCGCTAAGGCTTGAATATTCCAGCCATCCTTTTTATACTGTGCGTGTGCTTCGGCCATCATAAGCGTTATCTTCGCTTGGCTATTGACGCCGTTTGCCGCGCCCGGGCTGCTCTCTGCCGCAGCGCTCGTATTGCCCGCACACACCGATGCCCCGACCGTAAGCCCATCGAATCCCTCGTAAGAGAGGCGCGCTACAAACGAATAGTCGTCGCTAAAAACTTTTGCTCCGCCTCTGCCTTGCTGAATGAAGCGCCCCTGCGTAAAACCGCCTGCATCGGGTGAGTTGATAAGCCCCGCATAGTATTCAAACTCATCGATCTCGCCGTGCACCAAAAGCCCGTTAGTGTGCCAAGTGGAGGGGATGATCCACGTCTCTACCAGCGGTCTGTCGGTGGTCAGAAAAGCGACGGGTTCATGGTTGAGGTTGGTTAGCCCCATCGGTGTTAAAACGTGTCCCACACGAATCGCAAAACTTTTATCGATCAAAAAATCGAGGTAGCTAAACTCGACGATGGCGTATTTATAGTTCTTTTCGCCATCACTTCTAGCCCCGCCGTCCTCGAACTCTATCTCGGTGTTCATAACAATGCTGTCATTAAATTTAAAACCGATATAGGGAACGAACCGCACGATATTCATCTCGCCTTTGTTGCGCGTATCGTTGGCGGTTGCGTTTGAGTAGTTCTTATAATCCATATACTTGGTGTATTTGTACTCACCGTATCCGCCGATGCTAAGCGCATCTTTAGAGTAATAGACCTTTGAAGCGGCACCGCCCATAGAGCTAAAACCCTCATAAGCGTTGCCGTCAAGATAGCTCTTCGCCGCGATCTCGTCCACCATGCTCTCTTGAGTAGTCTGCATCTTTTGCATCTGTGCTTGAAGATGCTTTATCTGAGCCTCTAGCTCTTCGTTGGTCGCACCCAAAAGCAGAGTGGTGCTAACTATTAAACTTAATCCTATTTTTTTCATCCTAATCTCCTTGTAGTCAATTTTTTTACTCACTAAAGCTACGAAAAACTCTGTTTTTCGAGAACACAAACGGCTCCATAAAAATCGACCTAAGCGTCGTATGCGGATTACCCTCTCGCAAACCGTAATGGAGCGCTTCATCGCTCATATTCACATGCCATGAACCAAACATCCTATCCCAAATGCTAAGCACTCCGCCGAAGTTTTTATGCCCATACTCTTTGGTGTGATGCAGCTGGTGCATGTAGGGCGAAACAAGCAGCTTCTCAAAGATCCCATAGCGCACTGGAATGTGCGAATGGCGCAGGTTTGCTCCTAGCATCCCGAAGATAAAGACGAAGATATTGGCTCCCAAGAACTCCGCCGTTCCCACCTTCGCACCGAAGAAATAGAGAAACACCGCACTCATGACCCCCACGCTCAGCGCATGGCGCACTCCAAAGAGGATATGCTCAAAGGGGTGCACTCTGTAAAAGGTAAGCGGGTTTAATACCTCGGCACTATGGTGAACACGGTGGAAGCGCCACAAAAATGCCACACTGTGGAGCCATCGGTGCAGCCAGTAGCGCGTAAAATCCCCTGCTATAAAGATAGAGAGGGTATAGAGCGCCACGACGCTCTCATAACTCCATGCGGCGTGTGAAAAGTGCCCAAATATTGCATACATAAGATTCAAACACACCATCGCCACCTCGTTTGCACCCACCAAAAGCGGCAGGATCACCAGCGCTTTTAAAAGCGCGCTTATGGCGAAATAGAGATAATCCAGCCGTGCCGAGGGGTGCCAAAGCACCGCTTTACTGAAGTAGGCGCGAAGCTTTGGGGTCTGCCACACGTAATAGAGCGCAATCAGAAGCGAACTGAGCATATAGAGCCAATAAACGCGCTGATTGGTATCAAAAAAGTAGCTGCTTATCTCCATCTTAGTCTCCGTCCGCCTCGATGATCTTTTGGGTGAACTTCATCGAGTTGATAAGCGCTATATAGTTTTGCTGTAAAACGTTGATGGCGTTATAGAGCTGTGTGGTTTTTGCGTCGCCCAGACTCTGTTCTAGCGGCGCTTCAAAACTCTCACATAGCGTAATGATCGAAGCCAATGAGTTCTCGATCGCCTCGGCCTCGCTGGCGGCATTCGCGCTCGTCGCAATGGCACTAAGCCCCGTTTGCATAAGGCTTTGGTGCGCTTGTGCTATCGTTTTGATAGCCTCAAGCGAGTTTTGGCTTTTGTAATACTCTAAAAGTTTCGCATCGGTTGCGCCTGCATACTTTACAACCAGCCCTGCCGCCTCGCCTACCCGCCACTCTTTGAGCTTATAGGCGGAGTCGATGAGCTGATTGATCATCGCGGCACTGCTCACTTTTACAGAGGCTTCAAAGCTTGCGTCATTGTTATAGAAGTCGCGAATGCTCTTGGCATGTGAAATGACACGAGCGAGCATGATGCCCGCGGCCTCGATGCGTCTTGCATCCATCTTTAGTAGCAGGGTACTTGTGTTCTCATCCTCGCCAAAGAGCGTATATTCAAGCGAAGTGATGCTCTTATTGGCGTTTTTATATAGAGCGCTTGAGAGCGGCGTAGATGCGGCGAAGATGGCATCGAGTTCGCCGATCATGTCGCTGTTCTTACCGACGTGAAAATACTCCATATACCCCAGCGTGTCTAAAAAATCATCGCTGAACTCATCGGCGACAAAGAGTGCTTCGACTCTTTTATGCGCTAAAACGGCCTCTTTAAAACCCTCTTGCAGAGCAGACAAGCTCGCTTCGTTTGCAGAGATCTCAAAGATTTCAAGCGAGCTTTGAAGCTCCTCTAAAGCACTCACAGAAGCATTCGCATCGCTTTTGTAGAGTTTATAGAGGCTGCTCAACTCTGCGTTCAAAGGCGCTTTTGTGCTCAGCAACCCGTTTGCTCCGTCATAACTATTCTCGCCGTTACACCCCACAAAGAGCATTGCGGCCACTATTAGCGTTGCTATCTTCATTATAAACCTCTTAAAAATTCAACTAAAAGCGTGCGCTTGATCTTTGGCAGTGCCGCAAAAGCCTCTTTGGCGCTTTGGGCTTCGCCGCCGTGCCAAAGAATTGCCTCTTCAACTGTTCGCGCTCTGCCGTCATGCAGCAGATTCATCGCGCCGCTTGTAACCTCACGGCGTCCCAAACCCCAAAGCGGCGTGGTGCGAAACTCATTAGGCGTTGCTAAGAAATCGCTATGCCCATCACTTAAACCCACACCCATGTCATGTAATAGCAAATCGCTGTATGGGCGGATTTTCACCCCGTCTAATGTCGTGAACTCCTCTATATGGCACTTATTGCACCCTATTTGGTTAAAAATATCCCGGCCCTCTTTAGTAGTCGGGTTTATCTGTGCAAGCGGTGCTTTAAGATGCGTAAGATAAAAAGCAATCGCCTCAAGGCGCTCGTTTGGCAGATCAAACGCATAACGCCCCTTTGGTGCTTCATTACACTCTTTTTGCGCCGTCGTACAGTTCTCGCTCGGATAAAGAGGGTTGGTGAGACTCATATCGTTATGTGCCGCATCGGCGCTTTGGTGCTTGACGCTTACCGCCGTTGCTTTATAAGCAAAACGCCCGATCATCGTCTTGTTATGTTCAGGCGAATAGATGCGATTGGCTTTGCCGCTTATGCCGTCTCTGTCACTGTCATTGATATCTTCGTTCGCCAAGATCGCCTCATCGCCAAGCCTCTCTAAGAGTCCTAGCCCCACAAGCGGTAGTGCCAAACGCGGTGCGATATTGGCATGTGAATCAAGCGCGCCGTATTGCAAGTTTGACGGAGTATAGGTCGGCAGAGTCAGCTCATAGGGCGTTGCATCGTCATAGAAGCCTTTGATGGTTCTATGGTGCACCTCGACTCCCCCCTCGTACGCCGTGCCCGCACCGCTTATTGAGAGCTGAGCACCGTAGGTCGGCTCAGGTGTAAAGCCCTCTCTCGCTAATAAGCTGTTATTAATATTTTTCATATGAGAAAGCGAAAGTCGAAGCACCAAAGCGCGCTCTACGCCGAGAGCTTCATTGAGTGCGACACCGCCGCCGTTGTGCGGATGGCAGTGGATACAGCTATTGGCGCTAAAGAGCGGCCCCAAACCATCCCGCGCAGTCGTGACGCTGGGTGCTTCGACCCACGGTTTGCTAAAGAAGCTCTTGCCGAGCATAAAAATATCCTGCTCTGCATGATCCAGCTTTACGGCATGTGAAAAGGCTCGCTTGCTAAAGTCGCTTGTGAAGAGTTCGGCATGTGAAACAGCCTCGCTCTTTTTTTCAAAGCAACCAGTAAACAAGAGTGCGGCCGATGCGAAAGCGATAATCTTCATCATATCTGCGTCTCTTCGGAGTCAGTAACGTCATCAGTTGTGAGGCTAATACCGAACTCGCTTGCAACGCCTACCATCTTATCCCCAAGGTCACGCATCGCATTCTTTGCGTTGACGATATTTTGGCGCCCTGAGCTCCCCTCTTTGATCTGGTAGTCGAAGTGCTCGCTCTGTGCTGCCGTATTGATCGCCTCTACTTTTGTGTTAATAGAAGTGATAAGCGTATCGACTTCACCCTTTTGTGCGGTGCCAAGCAGCGAATAGAAGCTGCTGCCTTGCGAAGTGCCTCTATATTCGCCTTTTAAAACATTCACAAACCCTTGGTAGTTTGTCGCAATATCGCGGTGCGTGTTATCCGAGAAGCATGAGTGTTCATCCTCTTCGCTCGGCGTGAGCACCGCAACCGCCATACGCTCGTTTGCCAGCTCTGACTTTATAAAGACGCCCATTCCGACAAAGATGTCACGAAGCGCGTCGTCAGGCGCAATATTTTTCTCTGCATCCGTACCGCTAAGCGTGCCTAGAAGCGCACCGCGGTAGCATCCCAGACCCGTCGTACAATTGGGTGCATTCTCACTCTGCCATGCGTTAGAGATGGCCGTGAGGTCATCCACCAAAAGCTCTGCCGCAGCCGCCAAGTAGGCCTTTCGTCTATCGGCATTGGCCGCAGAGGTAAAGTCACTGAGTGCTCTTTGCCCCGCCGTAGTCGCACCGTTTGTCACCGTGTCGTCTATGAATGAAGCGTAGTCTTGGTCTTGCCCCCACAGCAAGAACTCTATCGCATGGTAGCCGCTCGCCACGTTCGCATCGCCGCCGTTTTCATTGAGCGCGGCGAGAGCCTCTTTTGTGATCGTCGTGACATTCACATCCTCTCCCCCGGTAGGAGTAAAAATTCCAGTCGTGTCGATAATGTTGCCGCTTGTCGTCGCTCCCGTTGCATCCGTAGTGTAATCGATCATATTCTCATCGAGCGGCCATGCGTTCATCTGCCCCTCGGGCGCGCCGTACATCGTAGCCACCCATCCGCTTTCTGCATCTACGGGGCCGTTACTCAGACGAAATATCTCCGTCGTACCGTACGATTCTCTCGCACTCTTCCATGCCGCCTTTGCAGCATCCATTTTGGTTTGCGTCGGGTCTGCCACAAAGGCATCGATAGCCTCTTTAAGTGCTTGCGCATCTGTTAGGGCATCTTCATAATTTTTTTCTGCGATCGTTGCGTAGGTGTTCAGAACCGCACTCTTTTGTGCCGTAGTTATCCCCGTAGGAGTATTGTTACTGCTTCCGCCTCCGCCGCCGCACGCGCTCAAACCAAAACCCAACATTGCCATAACGGCACTTGAAAGTAGTATCTCTCTCTTCATCTTACCTTCCTTTTTTGTAATTGATACTTATTATCGAAATCATACAAAAATGATTCTTAGTCATTTCTTATCTTGATAATCATTATTAAGTTGTATATAAGAGTATTGATAACGATTATCTATTTTATATTCATTTAAGAGAATTATGGGAATAATTCTCAAAATATATTTGATATGTATTATCAAAACCAAAAAGGAAATCTATGAAAAGATCAAAAATCATTATCGCTTCATTTGCGGCGGCGGCCATCGCTTCATCATTAAGTGCAGATCAAAATGCAGAGATCGAATTGCTTAAAAAAGAGATCGCAGAGCTCAGAGCGATCACATCCACCCTTGTCGAAGAGACGAGCGACTTAAAGACGGGTTTTAGCTACACGACCGTCGATACCGCTAAGAGCCACAGCGGTTTGGCAAGTGCGGCATCAAAGGTCTATTACTCAAAATCGCCACTCAGCATCGGCGGCTACGGCGAGATGTTCTTTGCCTCTCAAAAAGGTGATTCAACCGATAAACAGACACTCGACGTCTATCGTTTCGTGCCCTACATCGGATACAAATTCAGCGACAACATCATCTTGAACACCGAGATCGAGTTCGAACACGGCGGTGCCGATTCAAGCAACACGGCAGGCGGCTACGCGATCATAGAGTTCATGTATCTCGATTTTTTGATCAATTCACATGCCAATATCCGTTTGGGTCACTTCTTGGTACCAATGGGGTTCATCAACGAAAAACACGAGCCGACCCTCTTTAATACCGTGCAAAGGCCAAATACCGAAAAGAACATCATCCCATCGACTTGGCATGAGAGCGGCGCGATGATTTACGGCGACATCGTCGAAGGGCTAGAGTATAAATTTGCCGCCATGAGCGCCATTCAGACACAAGCAAGCGGCTCGAAATGGCTTCGCGACGGTCGCGGCGGCTCGTTCAAACAGAGCGATCCAAATCTTGGTTTTATCGGCAGAATCGACTATACCGGCACCAACGGCCTGCTTGTAGGCGCTTCGGCCTATAGCGCCCCTTCGGCCAACGGCTATGACTCTGCGACCACTATCGTGGATGCACACTTCGATCTTCATCTGGACGCCTTTAGAAGCTATGGCGTCTATTCGCAAGCATCACGCACCAACGCCGACACTTTTGCGGCCAATGGCGTAGAGAGAGCAACGGGCGGCTATATCAATGCAAGTTTTGATACACTTTCACTTACAAATAGCGAGACGCGTCTGCCGATATTCGTTCAATTTGAAAGCGTGCAAGAGGAGGCAGAGCGAGCTGATGGCACCTCGGGTGCAACTACACGCACGCTTACGGTCGGGGTGAACTACTTTGCCCACGAGCAGGTCGTTCTTAAAGCCGACCACGCTATGCAGTCAAAAGCCGGCGTTAATGATGCGATCACGAGCTTCTCGCTAGGATTTATCTTTTAAGGTTATACATGAAGTCACTCATTTTATCCCTCTTTTTGGCATGTGAAATATTCGCAGTCGTCCTGCTCTCGCCGCTTGATGCGATGCAGAGCAGCTTTGCAAAGGGTGCGACCATCTCAAAAGAGAGTATCGTTTTAACCAAAGAGCAGGCATCGAAAATAGAGTCGCTTGCCAAATCGAAATTAGAGAGCAAGATCGTGCGCATCTTCTTTGCCAAACAAGAGGAGAAGATCATCGGATATGGAATTTTGCTCTCTCAAAAAGTGCGCTCCAAAAACGCCGTAGCGCTCTATATGATAAAACCTGATGGAGTGATTGAAGCAGTCGAGATCGTCGCTTTCAACGAGCCTTTGGAGTATATGCCATCAAGCACTTGGAACAAAGAGTTTGCGGGCAAAAGCGGTGCAGACGAGCTTCGAAGCGGCAAAGATATCCCCACCATCACGGGTGCGACGCTCTCTGCGCGCAGCATCACCGACGCAGCACGCATAGCCCTAGCGATTCACAACACCCTTTACGGAAGCAATTAATGCGTTTTACCCTCATCAAAGATATCAAAAACGACTCGCTTATGAGCCCGCTCATCAAGGGCTTTTTGATCTTTGCCCTGCTCTATCTCATTGCCGATCTATTCGTAAAACAGCACGGATTCGGGTTATTCTCACATGCCATAAACGCTACGCTTTTTGGAGACGAAGAGCTCTATATCGATGCGATAAGCGAGGCCTCATTTTTGGAGTTTTGGCATACGGAGATATTTATGAGCATGATGCTTGTCTTTACCCTGGGAACCATCTCGATACGTCTATCAGAGGCATCAAGAGTGAGCATTCTGCTCGTCAACACCCTCTTTATCGCCGCTTTTGCCGCCCTTGCCTCTTTGGCGCTTGCATTCTACCTTGACCCCGTTTTTGTAGAGCTCTATGTGGCAGGCTACTTTGTGTGGCATCTGTGCGCGCTCATATTGCTTTTGCACTCACTCGTGAGCATCTACCGTGCATAGAGCCTACCGCGTACTCATCATCTACTTTATGCTCTTCTCTTTGCTGCTTCTGCTCAGCGGTGCGATGATATTTGAGCACAAGATCGGGTTTGGCATCGCAGAGGTGCAGAGCTACTATCTTGGCGATGCAGAGCGTTTTATCGCCCCAAAAAGCTTTAATGGTATGCTTAAAACGCTTCTGCCGCACCTCTTTGTTTTTGGGCTTCTTTGGTTCGTCGCATCGCACTTTTTGCGTTTTACTGCACACTACAAACGAGCCGTATGGATCGCGCTCAGCCTCTTTTGGCTCTTGGCTATCGAGGCTCTTTCGCCGTTTTTCATGCTTGTGCATGAAGCCTTCGCATTTTTAAAACTCTTTGGCTTCTTTGGTTCCTACGTCGCCTTTTTGGCTATCTTCTATCTGCTTCTGTGCGCTCAAAAAGAGTGAAACCATCGGTAAAATCATCGATATTCTCGCTCACTAGCACCCTTTTTGAAGCGCTCTCTACTATGATATAGGCCGCATCCAAGCTCTTTAAAAATTCGTAGGCCCGCTCTTTTGGCATAACGCTTAGAGCCGTTGCGTAGGCGTCGAGCGCAGCGTTTGGCATGTGAGATATCAGAGTGATAGAGTCGAAATTTCGCTGCGATTGCTTGCTCTTCGGATCGAGAAGATGGTTTGTCTTTTGGCTTTTAACGTAGCGGGCGTAGTTGCCGCTCGTGCTTATACCGCTCTCTTGTGAGACGCTAAAACGTGCAATAGCACCCTCGCCGTAGGGATTTTGCACCGCTATCTCGCACCTGTTTAAACAGCGAATATCGCCGCTGAGCGCGATGAGGGCATGTGAAACGCCGCTTTTTTTAAGGTAATCGCTCACCCTGTCCACTCCGTACCCCTTGCCCATACCCCCAAGATCGACCTTTATCCCCTTGGCAAGCGCCGCATCATCGCCTTTGATCGTCACACCTTTTATTGAGACTCTTGCCAAACGCGCAAGGCTTGGATGGGGCAGCAGATCGCTCTCTCCGAAACGATACAGCCCTTTGGTAAGCGAGCCCACCGTGATGTCGAAGTAGCCGCCGCTGTGTTCGTAGTACTCTATCGAGAGCCCCAAAGCCTCTTGCGCATAGCCATCAAGCTTTGCATATCCGTAACGGTTCAGGCGGCTTATGGGGGTCTCTTTGCGGTAACTCGAGAGCGAATTCTCTACATTTTCAAGTATCTCAAAAGCCTTCGCGGCATGTGAGATATCTTTTGGCTCAAGCGAAATAGTGGCAAAAGTCCCCATCTTCACCTGCGTGCGTTCTATAAGCTCTACGCCATAAAGCAGAGGATAAAAAAGTGTTATGAGAAGAAGCGGCTTGAGCATGAGAAGCGTTTAAAGAGCCAAATAATGACGATGCCCACCGCAATGCCGATGGTATCGGCCACTACATCCAAAAGAGAGAAGTATCGGCTTGGCAGAAAAGCCTGAACAAGCTCAATTTGAATACCAAATGCAAGCAGCAGAGCCACTCTTTGGAGCTGAGTGAGATGCCCATAGGCTAACGTCAAAAGCACCATCAAGGTGGCAAAGGCGAAGAAGTGGTTGAACTTATCCCACAGAGTCTCGACGATTTCGATATGAAGTGACGTCGTTGCAAGATATTCGATAGCGATAAGGCATAGAAAAAAAGCTGCTTTGTAGATCATCGTCTTGCCCACCTTGCAAAGAATCGTGCAGGTACAAGTCGCTCGCTGATAGGTTTACCCTGCAGCATCAGCTCGCTCAGCATCTTTGCCAAATAGGGTGCAAGCACAAATCCGTAACCGCCGTTGCCGTTTATCATATAGAGTTCGGGGTAGTATAAAAACTGCTCATAGTCAAAGTGCTTTACGCGCAGTTTGTTGCCAAATGCCGCCTGCGTCTCGTTGGCAAGCACCACTTTGCCGATAAGAGGCATATAGTCCACACTCCCGCTTCGCAGCCCCGTAAAGTCGCGCAAAATCTCCACACTCCCCAAATCCATCGTGCGGCTCGCCTTTTCAAGCAGTTCAATGCGTCCTGCTTCAATATCATACGGCTCTTTGTTTTTTTGAGGATGGTAGTGCACGTTATGCGTTGCCCCGATGGCGATCTCACCCTCTTTGCTCGGCGAGATAGAGACGAACTGATGGATAGAGGCGCTATTTTCACATGCCGATCTCACATCGATTCGGTGCCCCCACACACCGCGTATTCCGCTGTATGGCTCATAGATAAGCGACTCGTATGCACCCGTGGCAAGCACCACGCTTTTGGCGGCGTAGCACTCGTTGATGATCCACATGCCGTCATTATAAACGAGCGAAGTGACCTTTTCGCGTTTGAATTCGCACCCATTAGAGAGCGCTTGGCACATCGCAGGCGCATCGACCACACCTGCATCCAAAGATACATTCTCGCACTCTTTGGCATGTGAAGTCAAACTGCTCAGAAGCGTTTTGGAAGGGGTTTTGAGTCGTAGCGGAGAGTTTTGCTTATATGCACGAAGCGTCTGCGCCTCTGCCTCATCTTTAGCGATATGCAGCAGCTGCGCTTTGGTGAGGTGCTGCGGAAAGTTCTTTTCGTAAAAATCCATCGAGAACAAAAAGGCGTCGTTAAGGAGCTCACGAAGCTCGCCCTCTTTGGAGAACTTCGGCGAGATGAAAGCCCCAGCCGCACCGCTACCGCCCGATGCAATGCCGCTCATATCAAATAGTATGACACTTTTTTTGGCCTCTATCACGGCATGTGAGATCGCACAGCCGTTAATACCCGCCCCGATGATGGCTACATCGTACAAATTAAATACTTACCTCTTTGATATCGGCGATCTTGAGGATGCTTTTGTAGATGGAAGCCACCAGCGATTTACGGTTGCTCTTCACCGCTTCATCCTCCGCATTGACCATGACTTTGTCAAAGAAGTTATCAAGCTGTGGTTTAAGCCCTAAAAGCGCGTCAAGTTCAGCCTCATACGACTCATATTCACATGCCGAAACTTTTGTATAAGAATCAAAAAGTGCACTCTCTGCATCGCTCTCAAAAAGTTTTGCATCTACCGCCAAATCCGCCGAGAGATTCATATCTTTGGTGATGTTCGCAACACGCTTGAATGTCGATGAGGACTCGCTGAACCCTTCGCTGTTTACTAAATTGTTAAGCGCTTCTATCTTGCTCCCCATCGCTAGTAGCTCACGCTCGCCCGTACTGAGTACCGCTTCGATGATGGAAGGGTTCACTTTGAAGTATTGGCGCACACGCTCCAAGAAGAAGGCCTCTAGTTTTGCCATATCAAACGGTGCATATTCACATGCCAAAAGCGAGAGCGTTTTGAGGATATCAAACTCGAAACCGTGCTCTTTGCTGATACGAATAATTCCATTCACCGCGCGGCGAAGCGCGAACGGGTCGCGTGAGCCTGTCGGGATCTGATTGACGCTAAAGAGCCCCAAAAGCGTATCTAGCTTCAAGCTCATCGCTACGATGGCGCTCAGTTTTGTACTCGGAAGCTCGCTCTCCTCACCGGCAGGCAAGTACTGCTCTTTAATGGCAAGTGCTACGTTTTTATTCTCGCCGAGTGCGAGCGCATAGTAGTACCCCATCAAGCCTTGAAGCTCCGTGAACTCATAGACCATTTCGCTCATAAGGTCGGCTTTTGCCAGACTTACGGCACGCTCTAGATCCGCTTTTTGTTCTGCCGGGATATTGTAGAGATCAAAAAGTTTAAGCGCTATCTTCTTTTCGCGCTCTATCTTGTCCGCCACGCTTCCAAGACCGTTGATAAAGACGACCTTCTCAAGCCCGGCAGTCGATAGCCCTTTTTTGAGGTCGTTTTCGTAGAAGAAGAGTGCATCGCTTAGACGCGGGCGAAGAACGCGCTCGTTCCCTTCGACTACTTTTGAAAAATCCGTCGTATAGGCGTTTGAAACGACCACAAACTTGTTGATAAGCTTGCCATCTTTAAAGACGGGGAAGTAGCGCTGATGCTCTTTCATAGAGGTGATGATGACCTCAGGCGGCAGTGTGAGGAACTTCTCATCAAAGCTGCCAAGAAGCGGCGTCGGGTGTTCGGTAATAGCAACTACTTCGTCAAGCAGATCGGCATCCACTTCAATATTTACGGCATGTGAATCTTCAAGCGCTTTAAAGTCCGCAAGGATCTTCTCGCGGCGCTCTGTATCAAAGAGCGTCACGCCGCCGGCTTTTAAAGCCTCGAAATACTCTTTTGCACCGCTAATTTCGATAGAGTCGAAGTTGCATATTCTGTGTACGAAGGTCGTTTTACTTGATCTTACGCCGAAGAGTTCGATATCGATGAGCGCATCATCCATCATCACGTTCACCCAGCGGATAGGACGGATAAAGCTCTCTGCAAGGCTTCCCCATCGCATAGATTTTCCAAACTCAAGCGACTTGACCCATTTGGTGATGATCTCTTCAAGCAGCTCACTCGATTGTCGCCCCGCGACGTCGCGTTTATAGTAAAGCACCTCTTTGCCATCTTTTGTGGCATGTGAAACTTCGCCGATGGTTACGCCGCACTTCTTTGCAAAACCGTGAGCCGCAGGCGTAGGTTCGCCATCTTTATATGCCACACTTAGCGGAGCACCAAAGAACTCCTCGATGCTGTCCTCTTGCGAAGCTTTGAACTCTCTATGCCAAAGCACTAGACGGCGCGGAGTATAATAGAACTCGAACTCTCCTAAAAGATTGTAGCTTTGCAGGATATCCGCATATTTTTTCTCTATATTTTTCAGCTCTTTGAGCAGGGGAACCGCCGGAAGCTCCTCTACGCCGATCTCTATCAGGAGTGTTTTAAACATTATTCATTCTCGCATTGCACAAATTTTTCGCGATTTTACTCTTTGATTGGTTAAATCTCTATAAATAAATTTTTTCTTAAATAAGACAAATATAGTCTGATTTATGTTTATCTAAAAGTAATTGAGGCTAAAATGACGCATCTAAACCAAAAGAAGGAACCAAAATGCCAACAATTAATAAATATGTTAACATCGACACCGTAGAGAGAGAAGCTAAAAAAGACTACATCGACCGCCACTCACCGTTCATTCACTGTGCAAATGAAGCTAAAAAAGGCGAAATGTTCTCTGTAACCGTAAAAATGGGTAACGAATATACTCACCCGGATGATTTCGATCACTACATCGAGTCTATCACTCTATTCAACGGTGAAACTAAATTAGCTATGGCTACATTTATTCCAGGTACTCTTGGAAATGAAAAATCACACACTGAAGTGACTTTCAATATCCGTCCAATGGGTAAAAAACTCAACCTTGTAGCACACGGTTACTGTACAAAACACGGCGTGTGGGAGTCAACACCGGTAGAAGTAAACGTAGCGGAGTA
>JACXUD010000318.1 GCA_014764025.1 Campylobacterota bacterium
CACCGATGTCACATCGGCGATAAAGATGGTGTGATCGCCGTTTTGATAGGTGTCTATCAAAGCGCACTCATAGATCATATAGGCCTCTTCAAGCAGCAGATTCCCCTTTGGGTCGTACGATGCGTTTTTAAAGGGGCTTTGCGGATACTTATCGACCTGGTTGCCGTGATACGCACCCATCTCATCGACACTCTCATAAAACTCAAAAGGCAAGAAGTTCAGCGTAAAACTTTTGTGCTCTCTAAGCAGGTGGTGGGTGTAGTTCTCCTCTCGCACGGCAACGGCGTAGCGAAAGGGCTCTTTGGATACGGGCATATGCCACGATAGCGGCATAAGGTTGTCTTGGCAAGCTAGCAGCGCGGTCAAGCGGGGTTGCATGTTTCTCATATTCTAATCCTATGCGTTGATCGTGTACAGGAGTTCGCCGGCGTACTCCATGTAGAGACTTTTGGCATGTGAATCTACCTCAAAAGAGTTGTGCATGATGTAGTTTCGAACGTAGTTATCAAGCTCCTCTTCACCGATCTGCTTCATTAAAACTTTGACTTTGGGCTCCCTGCGAAGATATCCCCTTCGTCTTCAAACAGCGCTTCGTAATTTTGCATGGCATACTCCTTTTTTTGTAAGTATATTTTTTCTTAACCTTTTTTGGTATGCTCTTCATGACAGTTGGTTTTAGAACTTCATAGCGTATAGTTTCACAAAAGGTCGGCATGTGAAAAATCTGGAAAACATATTCATCATCGGTGACGTGCACGGGTGCTACCACACCCTCATGAAGCTTGTAGCACAGCTTCCAAGCGATGCGAAGCTCATCTTTGTGGGTGATCTGTGCGACAGAGGCAACTACACCAAAGAGGTGATCGAGTTTATCATCCAAAAGGGTCATAAAAGCATCTTGGGCAACCACGACTTTTATATGATCGAGCATATATTAGAGTGCATGGCGGGTGCGAAGGTGCGCTGGAATGAAGAGCCCTACATGGGCGGCCAAGCCACGCTGGCAAGCTACGGCGGCGATTATGATCTTGTGCACAAACACCTTGCGTTTTTGAAATCCCTGCCGCAATACATCAAGCTTGATCGCTACTTCATCACCCACGCTTTTTGTATGCCCTACTACAAACGCCGCGACGACGCCTCAAAATCACATGCCATGATGGTCAATCGCCCAAGCGATGAGGCGAAGTGGTGCTGGGACTGGGAAGAGGGGTGGCGAGAGTATGAGGTGCTTAACATCTTCGGGCACGACTCCAAAGATGAGGTGGTAGCGGGCGAGAACTTCATAGGCATCGATACGGGGTGCGTCTATGGCGGAAGGCTCACGGCACTCCAGCTTCATGAGATGCGCTTTTTTCATCAAGAGCGAGACCCCAAAGATATAGGGCACCTCTAAAAACTCTACGTGCGATTTTAGAAGGAGCAATTT
>JACXUD010000319.1 GCA_014764025.1 Campylobacterota bacterium
AGCGATAGTCTCTTGGCCTATGAGCTCATCAAAGCTCTTTGGTCGGTATTTTCGTGCCAGTACTTCAGAGTGTTTGTTCAAGCTTGCTCCCTCTTAAATAATGGGGATTTTAGCATTTGTAGTGTTAAACTATTGTAAAGAGCGAGGGCTTAAAAATGAAAGATATCATCGAGAGAGAGTTCATGGGATGTCTCTGATGGAGAGATACTCATCTGGATAGTTGCTAGATCCGATTTGAGTGAATTATCCATAAAATAGAGGTGTGCGCCCCCACGAACAAAGAGTGTTTGAAGCCAGTTGTCTATATTGTGAACAAAACCGATGATAAGCTCGAATTCATCTTCGCTGAGCTGCAAAAAACGCTCTTTGTGCATATTGAGCAGATTCGAGAACTCTGTAAAAGTTTTTGTACTCTCTTGGATCTGCGGATAGTAACGAAGGGTAAAACAGAAGATCGAGAGATAGGAGCGAAAGGTGATAAAAGTGTGTTCGCTAAAACCTTTTTTGCTGAGATTGAGGATGAGATCTTGCATATCTTCGCTGAGTTTTAAAAGCTCCTCGAGATCTTCATTGTTTATAAAAGTGTAGGGTTCTAGGTCTGTTTTTATCTCTTTTGGTTGTTGAACTGATGCGATGAGATGCTCTTGGCGCTGTTCGTTGCTTGTTTGTAGCGTAAGCTGGGCTTTGGTGATTTTAGGGAGGCGCACACTGATTCTATTTTTATCATATATCATATCCAGCGGGATTGCACCAAGAAGTTTAAAGAGTTGCTTTGCGGCTATTTTGTTCCAGAGCGTAAAGTAGATATTGAGATCACTCTCTTCGATGATGATCTCGAAAAAATGTGATTGGGAGCGAGTGAGATAGTAGTGCGCAAAGTTGTAAAAGTGGGCAATAAATGTGTGCATCGAGTCATAGGCGTAGCTGTTGGAGTTGCTTAAAAAGTCCCAAAAGCAGTTGAGATCATCTTCGGTTGCTATGGATATAACATGTTTGACAGAAGATGTGTTGGACTCTTCAAAAAGATGAATGACCTTTTTGTTTTTTCTCATAGCAGATGGCTGATCGCCAGATGATGGGGTTCATTCTTGGCGCACTTTTTGAGCTTTGCCAATATGTTCTGAATCTGATTGAACTCTTTGTGGCGTGAGGATTTCGTCACGACCAAAATAGAGGCGCTCACGCTTAAGAGTTTGAAGCGTTTAGGGTTGTTCTCTCTGTCACAGGCATCTATATAGCCGTTTTGACGATCCTCTGCCGAATAAAAGCTCAACACGTCCTCTTTGAACTTTTTGATGATCTGCTCTATCTTGTGAATTGTATGGACGTGGTTTTGGCACGAGGCGATAAAGAAGTCGTCACCTCCGATATGACCTATGAAGAACTCTTTTGAGAGGCTCTTTTGCAGGATCTGCGCGAAGAGCAA
>JACXUD010000320.1 GCA_014764025.1 Campylobacterota bacterium
CTAGTAATCGTAGATCAGCTATGCTACGGTGAATACGTTCCCGGGTCTTGTACTCACCGCCCGTCACACCATGGGAGTTGATTTCACCCGAAATCGGGAAGCTAACCTTCGGGAGGCTACCGCTTACGGTGGAATTAGCGACTGGGGTGAAGTCGTAACAAGGTAACCGTAGGAGAACCTGCGGTTGGATCACCTCCTTTCTAGAGTAAAGCGATATGATTCGTTTCATAGTCGCAACTAAAGTTCTCACGAACTAATCTATTCTCGAATTTTCAATTCGTAGCTTTAGTGCAATGAATTGAAGCGGAATTAATTCCGATTCAAGAAAACAAACAACAGTATTATTCGTCTTCTCTTGCTTAGTTTTCAGTGATCTGTGATCATTGAATTATAGATGGGGGGTTAGCTCAGCTGGGAGAGCGACTGCCTTGCACGCAGTAGGTCAGCGGTTCGATCCCGCTACTCTCCACCATTTAGAAAAATTGGAAAAATCAAATATAAGCTTTTAAAAAAGAGTTTATATTTGGTTTTTTAAAACCAAAAGTTCATTAAATTACAATTGTTAAAGTCAACAACTAAATAACTACAATTATTTACAAGGACTACTGGATTTTAATGTAGGGATACATTAAATAAGGTAGTGAAGCGAATTAGAATAAAAGATATTAAGGGCCATAGGTGGATGCCTTGGCTGGTAGAGGCGATGAAAGACGTACTAGGCTGCGAAAAGCCTCGGGGAGCTGCCAAGAAGCTTTGATCCGGGGATTTCTGAATGGGGCAACCCAACATGGAGAGATTCATGTTACCCTACGGGGGGCGAACCAAGGGAAGTGAAACATCTCAGTACCTTGAGGAAAAGAGATCAATTGAGATTCCGGGAGTAGCGGCGAGCGAAACTGGAGTAGGGCGGATAGTGATAATATATTTGTTAGCTAAAGGATCTGGAAAGTTCCGGCATAGAGGGTGATACTCCCGTAAGCGAAAACATTTATATGGTACTAGGCTATCGAACGAGTAGGTCGGGACACGTGTTATCTTGACTGAATATGGGGGGACCACCCTCCAACCCTAAATACTACTACCAGACCGATAGTGAACAAGTACCGTGAGGGAAAGGTGAAAAGGACTGCGGTGAGCAGAGTGAAATAGAACCTGAAACCTATGGCTTACAATCATTCGGAGCACTATTATAAAGTGTGACGGACTGCCTTTTGCATAATGAGCCTGCGAGTTGTGGTATCTGGCAAGGTTAAGCGAACGCGAAGCCGTAGCGAAAGCGAGTCTTAATAGGGCGACATAGTCAGATGCTGCAGACCCGAAACTGAGTGATCTATCCATGAGCAGGTTGAAGCTGGTGTAAGAGCCAGTGGAGGACCGAACCCGCTGACGTTGAAAAGTCATGGGATGACTTGTGGATAGGGGT
>JACXUD010000321.1 GCA_014764025.1 Campylobacterota bacterium
GTTGCCGCTCATCGCCGTAGCTTTAGCTATGGCTCTTCGCGTCGCCTTGACTTAAGCAAAAATCTCCTAAAGCTAAAGCCGCGTAGAGTTTTTAGAGGTCCCCTTATTTTCCTCTCGTTGAGCCTTGGGTATCTGCTTGCGCGAGCGGGAGTTTTTAAAACAGAGGCGGCATCCGTGCTCAACCAATACGTCATCACCATAGCACTCCCGGCTATGGTGCTGCTAGAGGTGCCCAAGATCTCTTTTAGCATCGAGCTTTTGGGTGTCGTATCGGTGGCATGGATTGCAATGGGGAGCTCTGCTTTGATGGTGCTGTGGGGAGCCAAACGTTTGGCATTGAGCCGCGAAGTCACCGGTTCGCTGATGCTGGTAGCGGTTTTGACCAACTCGACCTTTTTGGGGATTCCTATTATCCAAGCCTTGCTTGGTGCGGAGTCTCTAGGCTATATCATGGTCTATGATCAGCTTGGCACCTTTATCGCGCTTGCGACCTATGGTACATTCGTGGCGGCACTCTACTCATCTTCACATGCCAAAGCCGACATCAAAGGCTCGCTTTTAAAGGTGGTGAAGCTCCCGCCCTTTATCGCCTTTGTGATCGCTCTTTTGTTGGACGGATCGACTCTGCCGCAACCTCTTCAAGCTGTTTTGCACTCGCTGAGTCTTACTATCGTTCCTTTGGCATTGGTGGCCGTGGGGTTGCAGCTGCAGCTTCGTCTGCCGCGACACGATCTGCGCCCCTTTACGTTTGCGCTTTTTGTAAAACTGCTCTTTTCACCCTTGATCGCGCTGATTGCGGTCATGATGATCGGACTTGACGGGATCGCGATGCAGGTAAGCGTCTTAGAAGCGGCTATGGCGCCGATGATCACGGCAGGGGTCTTGGCAAGCAATGCAGGGCTCGCGCCGCGTCTAAGCAGCGCGATCGTGGGGTACGGGATCATCTTCTCGCTTGCGACATCCCTGTTTTGGTATGCGCTTCTTTAATATTCACATGCCAAAAAAAAACTATTCGCTGTAGCTATAGCTCCAGCCGGTCAAGCTATCTCGTTTCGCCTCGTCAAAGTTGTTCGAATCGGCTAAGAAGTCATAGACAAACATAGTTGTATGGGGGATGCTCTTGACATCTTCGGGTTTTATAAGCAGCATCGGCATAGGTGTCTGCTGTACGCTTTGTCCAAATCCGACAGGCATCGGCTGAGCCAGAATCTCGATAGGGTTCGTTATCTCGTTCTCCTCTAAAAACTTATCAAGCACAGGCTCTATAACCTCGTGAGGAAGGGATGGAGTGTTAAGAAAAAAGGTGAAATGCAGAGGAGTCTGTGCAAATTTCTCGGGAGCCGGAGCCGTCATAATGATATACTCTACGTTGGCTAGGTGCTGCTCTATCTCGCTATTGTCTAGGTAGCTGTTGGTCTGAAT
>JACXUD010000079.1 GCA_014764025.1 Campylobacterota bacterium
TTTTTGGAGATTTGCAAGTGGCTCAATATTAAGTTATCTTCATAATTTAGAACTTACAATCTCAAAACATATAAAAAAGAGAGATGGAATATAATGTTTAAAATTTTTATTATTATAAGTGGTGTTACAGTTTCACTTTTTGGAGCAAATATCTATGAACTTTTTGATGCTATAGGAAAAAATCCTAGTGGAATTGAAGAGGAGTTAAAAAAACAAAAAATAGAGATTTCAAAGAATTCTCTTGAGGCAAACTATTATCCAAAAATTGAATTTTTCGGAAGTGTTGAAAAATATAATACTCCAATGAATATAACTCCTTTAACCCCAACTGAATCAACTTCTATTATGGGAGGAGATAAAACACTTCCTTTTAGCAAAGACTTACAAAAAATAGGGCTCAATTTACAAATGTCCCTTTTTAATCCTGAACTTGATAGCTTAAGTGAAGCACTTGATAAAGCTGTAGTGGCGACAAAAGAGAAGGTAAAAATGAGTATGATTCAAAAAGAATCTACGATAGTCAATGCAAATGCAAATCTTGCTTATTTGGAATCGTTAGAGAATTTTTTGAGAGCTAAAAAGAGTTCACTTCAACAAACAAAAATAAAAATTGATGAAGGGGTGAGTAGTGGGAAAATAGCTCAAGCAGAACAACTTAAACTTGAAAATATTTTAAATCTTATAGAGATTAGTCTTTATGAAGTAACTATTTCTAAAATAAAACAGATGAATTTTATAGAAGCAGTTACAAAAATCAAAATTGATAAAAGTATTTCAATTCAGTTACAAAACAAACCGATTGAGGGAAAAGTTGATGAGTCATTAAAAGGGTTGGCATACACAATTGAAGCAACAAATACAAATATCCAAGCAGCACAAAAAAGCTTTTATCCAAAAGTTTTTTTACAAGGAACTCTGTTGAGGGGCTATGGAGAGTCTTATTATAACAATGATACCTTTTATAGAGATGTAGCAAGTATTGGATTGAAAGTTGTAATTCCATTGTATGATAAAACAAAAGGGAGTGCGATAGAAGAGAAAAAAGTTGAACATCTTCAAGCACAAAATAGTTACCAAAAAGCACTTCAGGAGTTATTAGCACAAGAAAATACACTTTCTAAAGAGTTGGCTATTTTAGAACAATCAATAAAGCTTTTAGAAAATAATGTAGAGAACTCCCAAAAACTGCAACTTATTGCGAAGGTTTCTTATGAAGAGGGTCGAATGAATATAGAAGAGTACTTGCGATATGAAGAGGAACTTTTAAAAGCACAGAGTGATTTGGCAAAAGCAAGATTAAAAAAATGGCAAAATATTACAAGCTTAGCACTTGTATATGGGATAGATTTAAAAGAAATTGTGGAGTAAAAATGAAAAAGATTATATTTGTAATAGTGATTATAGGATTAGTGGTCGGTGGTTTTGTTTTGGTAAAAAACAAAAAAAGAGATTTGGCATCAAAACCGGCTTTGGAAGAGTTCGCACTCAATGGTAAAATTTATACTCCTAAGAATGAAAATATTCAATTAATCTCACAGGCACTCGCAACAGTGAAAAGTGATAATAAAATTAGTTTTAGCTCAAAACTTCCTTTACGGATTGTTTCAATGAAAACAATTGGTGAAAAAGTAAGGAAAGGTGGTTTGCTTATAGAACTTGATAGTAGTGATATTATGAATGATATCACTAATGTTGAATTAGATATTCAAAGTGCAAAAACAGACCTTGTATCAAAATCTTTGCAAGTTAGAACTTTAGAAGAAAATCATCAAAGAAGTCTCAAGCTTTATAAAGTTGGAGCTATTTCAACTGAACAAATAGCAAATGAAAAAGTAGCTATTGCAAATATGCAATCTTCAAAGAAATCAGCAGAAGCTAGAATAGAAATTTTACAAAATAAAAAAATACAACTTCAAAATCTTTTGAGTTATACCAAATTTTATGCTCCATTTGATGGGGTTGTATCGGAACAAAATGGACAAATTGGTGAAATAACAACACCGTATAAACCTTTGATTGTATTTGCAAATGAAAAGAAAAAATATCTCGAACTTACATTACCATCAACGATCAATCCAAAAGGGATAAGATACAAAGGAGATATCGTATCTTTGCAAAAACTTCCAACAGCAAAAAACTCTATGAATCAATATATCTCCAAAGAGTTTACAATCGATGAAACAATCGATGCAAATATCAATATCGAATTACTACTCTATAATGATAAGGGGTATTTTTTCCCAAATGATACTTTCTTACAGGTCAATAACAAAAACTATTTATTGGTGTATCTAAATGGAAAAGTGACAAAAAAAGAGATCGAGTTTGTAATGTGCGGAAATGAGGGATGTGTGGTAAAAGAGGATATGAGTGGACTCAAAATTCTTCAAGCAAAACCAGATGTTATGTTAAAAGCATTGAGCGGTATGAAAATTGCCATCAAGGGGTAAAAGATGTTTGAATATTTTTTTAAACGACCCTATCTTCTTTTTGCGGTATTGGCACTTTTTACTATCTTTGGGTTGGTTGGATTAAAATCATTACCAAAAAATCTATTCCCAGATAGTGAACGACCAACGGCAATTATAATCACTCAAGTCCCAGGGGCTAGTGCCAAACTTGCAGCTTCAACAGTCTCAAAACCAATTGAAGAGGAGATGGCAAGACTTCCTCATGTAAGACAAATAAGTTCAACCTCTTTATCTGGTGTGAGTATTGTTAAAATAGAGTTTGAATATGTTAAAGGACTAGATAGTGCTATTTCAGATACGACAAATGCCTTTAGTGTCGTCAAACCAAAACTTCCATCAAATGCACTTACATCTATCTATGCAGGGGGTTCTTTTTTACTTCCAGTTGAAATAGTATCTATAAGTGCAAAAGAAAATAGTATAAATCTTGATGATATTAGGGCGATTGTAGAGGGTGATATCAAACCAAAACTATTGGCATCTAAAAAATTTGGTAATATTGAAATTTTTGGTGGAAACCAAAAAGTCCTTAAAATCGATGTTGATTTACAAAAACTTAAAACTTATAATCTTGCCTTAGGGAATATTGTCGGAGCATTAAAAAAGAATAATAAAGATATCCCATTTGGTTTTAGTAAATCACAAAATAACTTTATGACAATCGGATGCTATGGAGAAAAACTCACTTTAAATGAACTGCAACATCTTTTTGTAGCACCCAATGTACGATTGAAAGATGTTGCAAATCTTGCATGGACAAAACAAGAGCAATTTAGTGCTTTTGTAGGAAATGGTAAAGAATCGATTGCTTTAGCAATACAGCGACCAATAGGAGGAAGTGTTCTAACAGTAAGTGATAATGCAAGAGGGGAACTTGAGATATTAAAATCTAAATATCCAAATTTAAATTTTGAGATTGTCGATACCCAAAGAGAGCTTATCAAAACAGCCAATGATAATATGCTAGAAGCTCTTAGAGATGCGGTAATATTTGTACTTTTAGTTCTCTTACTCTTTTTAGGGAATTTTAAAGCACTCATCGCTGCTGGGATTACTATACCACTTGTATTTTTAGGGACGATTGGAACGATTTATCTTATGGGAGGGGAGCTGAATATTGTTATTTATACTGCTATCATTTTAGCTCTTGGGATGCTTGTGGATAATGCGGTTGTTGTGCTTGAAAATATTGAAAGACATCTCACTTTTACAAAAGATGTCAGTGAAGCGGTAACAAAAGGGACAAAAGAGGTTATTGGAGCTGTATTTGCAGGGACAGTTGCTACAGGTGCAGTGATAGTACCTTTGATGTTTGTAGGGGATTTTCCACAAACTATCTATCGCCCACTTATTGTCACACTTATCATAGCTCTTATTGTTTCATACTTTTTGTCTATCACTTTTATCCCTTGGGTGCTTGATTATCTTTATAAAAAATATCCAAATAAAACAAAAGTGGAAAATCTCTTTGAAGTGTTGTATCAAAAAAGTTTTGGAAAATTTGTACCCCTTTATGTAGGTGCTTTAGAGTTTACCTCTTTTTCAAAACTAAGAAGAGTTCTTGTTGTGGTTGGGATGATAGCCGTGTTAGTGTTGAGTGTAAAAAATGTGATGCCACTTATTGGAAAAGACACATTGCCACCAATGGATACAGGGATTATCAAAGTAAATCTAGCATTTAGTCCAAATGAAACAACACAAAGTGGAATAGAAAAAGTGAAACCATTTTTATCGTGGCTTCATTCTCAAAAAGAGGTGGTTTCAAGTGCTGTGAGTTTTGGAACAGAAGCTGGAACACTTTCACTTGGAAATGGGAATTTACCAACAGAAGCTACTATTACTATTAACTGTGTTAATAGATTTGAAAGAAATAAAACGATTTGGGAGATAGAAAAAGAGATACAAAGAGAGCTTCATAAAATTGAAGGGATAAATAAAGTAGATGTATTTGACTTTGGAGCTACGGCTATCTCTTCAATCAAAGCACCGCTCAATATTCGTCTTAGTAGTAATGAAACAACTGATTTACAAGAGGGAGCTAATAAGATAATTGAGAGTATCAAAGGAATCAAAGGGCTTACAAGTATCTCAAAAAGCTGGAGTGATGATCAAATGGAAGCAGTTTTGGATATCGATACTAACAAAGCACTCACATTTGGAATTACCCCTTATGATATTTTGATGCAACTCCCACTTATGGGGCAAATTGTGGGGTATCAATCAAACTTTGAACAACTCTCCGCAGTGCCTATTCGTCTTTATAGCGATAACACCAATAGAAGTTTTATCAATAATTTACAATTTGTAAAAATAAGCACACAAAAAGGGGAGATAAGTCTAGGGGAGTTAGCAAAAATTAAAATGCAACCAACTCAAACAAAGATAGAGAGAACAAATCTTTTATATACAGTTGATATCAATGCCTATAGACAAAATAAAGCAATCACCCATATCACCGATGAAGCAAATCTAGCTATTAAAGATATTAAAATCGAAGGGGTCAAAATATCACAAGAGGGGGATATCGTACAGCTTGATGATAGTTTAGGTCGTATGGTTAAAGCTATCGGAATGGGACTAGCACTTTTATTTTTAGCTTTAAGCGTGATTTATAGCTCAGCAACCTTAGCATTTATTATGATTATTACTTTACCATTTGCGATGATAGGTGCTGGTTGGGGGATGCTTATTTTTGATAAACCAAGTTGTATGCCAAGTATGCTAGGGATTTTGCTTCTTTTTGGTATTTTGATTAAAAACTCTATTTTACTTGTGGATTTTTATAAAGAGAAACTTCATGAAGGACTTAAGCCTTATGAAGCAGCTAAAGAGAGTATCATCCTTCGATATCGTCCCGTTATGATGACTGCATTTGCAACCATAGCAGGGATGATTCCTGTTGCATTTGAGTGGTCGATAGGGCTAGAGAAACTCTCACCACTTGCCGATGTCGCTATTGGAGGACTTTTGGTAGGAACCATACTTATTTTGTATTTTGTCCCTATGATGGTCTATTCTATGGCGAAAAAAGATAAAAATTTAAAAGCAATCCTATGAAAAAAATCATCGCAGCTACACTCTGTCTCGCTTCGTTTGCTACGGCAAACGAGAGTGCCGATCGGTTGGTTACGCATACAGAACTAGGTTATATCCAGACACAAGGCAACACGCAAACAGAGCTCTTCAACCTTGACGCAAAAGCCAAAAAGCCTTTTGACGTCCATGTATTTGCCCTCTCTATCGAGGCGCAGTACGGAAAAGAGGGATCGCTGGAGACAAAAAACAAGTTTCTCTCCGAGCTCACCTACGACTATGAGTTTACTGAGCACTTTGCGCTGGGTTATCTTTTGGGATTCAAACAAGATAAGTTCTCAAGCTACAACAACCAGTTCTATACCGGTCCCTATGCAGCCTATAAGATCATCAAGACTAAGGCTCATAGCCTCACAAGCGATGCAGGTCTGCTCTTTGCCAGAGACGATATGCGCACCACGCCATCTGCGGTTGACGAGTATGTCGCTTACAGGGTCAAAGGGGTCTATAACTGGGCGATCTACGAAAATCTCAAGTTTGACCAATCTCTCACCTATCGCGGCAGTTTTGAGAAGAGCGACAACTACTTCGTGACCTCAAAATCGGCCCTTACCAACAAGATATCCGATATCCTCTCTGCGGGTGTGAGCTACAAGATCGATTACGTCAATATGCCAGGGCTCAAAGAGTACACCGACTCTACCTTTACGGCAAACCTTATTATCGACTACTAGCGCTTGGGGCTCTCGTCCCTCGTGCGTTACCCTCTTTTGCTATAATTCGCTCCATGAAAAAAATAGCACTCCTAATGCTTTTAGCGTCAATTCAACTCTTTGCTCTTGTCAGTGTCGCTCCGGTGGAGATCGGTCAAAAACCGGGTCTTCACGGTGATGTCTCTATCGCCTTGGATACAAAAAAAGGCAACACCGACAAAGAGAACTACGCAGGTGCCACGAAAGTGGTTTACGACAGCAACGCAAGCTATGTCGCATGGGCTCAGCTCTCCGGAGAATACGGAGAATCGAACAATATAGAGGATACCAACAAACTCTACTTCCACGCACGCTACATCGAGGCGATCACCCCTACAACACTTCGCTGGGAGGGCTTTTTACAGCTTCAAGAGGATAAGTTCAAACGCATCAACTCTCGCAGAGTCCTCGGCGGCGGCCTTCGCTACGGGCTTTTTGATTTCTTCGATAAAGCGACGCTCTACGGCGGCGCCGGCGGGATGATCGAGTATATCGAATATACCAGCGCAGACCCGTTTGAGAGGAATCTGCGTTTTAACACCTACCTCTCGCTTGTGGTCCCTTTCAATAAGACATCGACCTTCGCCTACTCGTTCTACTATCAGCCAAAACTCGACGACCTTTTGGACTATGTGGAGTCCCACAGCGCGGAGCTTGAGCTCAAGATGATCGAGAATCTCTATCTGAGTGTCGAGATCACCTACGACATCGACACCAACCCGGCCATCGGCGTCAAAGAGGACGACTTCACCCAAAAGACGAAGTTCACCTACAAATTCTAAGCCGCTCTCTTTTGCGCCTCTTTGGCGTAACGAGAGAGATAGAGAAGCCCCGCAAGCGCGATAGAGGCCGAGAACAAGAAGAGTTCATCGGGATAGAACTCATAGATATACCCGCTCGCAAGTGCTCCTATCAATCCCCCAAAGCCATACGTGATCCCCGAGAAGAACTGCTGTGCCAGCGCCTTTTGCTCATAGAGCATAAAGAGCAGTGCGATAGACGCGGAGTGAAAGAGCGCAAACGAGAGGGCATGAATGCTTTGAGCCATAAAGAGCAGCGTGAGGTTCTGCGGCGCAGCGAAGAGGATCAGCCAGCGAATGGCCGTTGCCGCGATCGCCACTTGCAAGACCGCCAAGAGGTTGCGGCGCAAAAACGCCGCTTGGTAGTAGAGCATCACGATCTCGGCCAAAACCCCGAAGCTCCAAAGGTAGATGGTCATATCCATACTCAAGCCCCTCTGGGTCTCATAGATGGTAAAGAAGTTGTAGTAGGCTCCAAAGCTCACCTGCATAAGCGTGAGCCCCAACCACAACCGCCAATCTCGGAGTATCGGCAACCCTCCGCCTGACTCTATAGTACGGTTTTTGCGCATAGAGTTGGAGATAAAGAGCGCCGTGATGATCGTGAAAAAGGTCATCCCGAGCAGATAGTAGATCGCCACCATCGCCTCGCTTAAAAACTTCACCAGCACCAAAGCGACCAGCACGAAGCCCACAGAGCCAAAAAGACGCACCTTGCCGTAGCGCTCCTTGCCGATGCTCGCAAGTGCGATCGTCTCTACGTAAGGCAGAACAAGGCTCAGCCCGACCCCTACGCCGATATTCGCCGCGAACAAGAGCCAGAAGTTATGAATCGAAAAGGCAAAAGCTATCGCGCTGACAAAGAGGATAAGCAGTGCGCTATTAAATGTTTTGTGGTCTAAACGCAGCCCTTTGATGAACAAGAACGGCAGCAAGAAGCGCACAAGCGGCGATGCCGAGAACAAGATGCCGATGTCGCTGGCGCCATACCCCACCATATAAAGCACTTTTGGCATAAAGATGATATAGACGCCGATGATGGCAAAGTAGAAAAAGTAAAAAGTAGCTAGTAAAAACGGCATGTGAAAATCAGCGCTCGACTATCACGGCCGTGCCGCTGAGCAGATCGTGCAGGGCCCGTTTATCCTCTCTTAAAAGCGGGATGATAAA
>JACXUD010000322.1 GCA_014764025.1 Campylobacterota bacterium
AGCGAGAGCTGTACAAAATCGGTAAAGCCGATTTTACAAAGGGCTTCGATAGTATCGCTTGGAAGCTTGAGTTTATGAAGCGCTTCTCTTTTTTGCCCTTCATCTTTATAATAGGTGAGGGTCTTTGCGATTTCATCGGCTAAATCTATATTGCCCATGAGGTCGTTAAATTTTGCATCGCCCAAAGCACTCTTCAATGCGGCATGACCTTTAAGATGTATCCACACTTTTTTTTCGGCATCGGCTTTATCAAACTCCCACTCGTTAGGTGGCTCTGTTTCACCTTTTTTGGCTTTTTTTGGTTTGCCTTTATAGAGAAGCCCTTTAAATATCTGATTCTCATGTAGCCCTAAAAATTTACGCAGCTGCTTATAGTCGATTTTATCTTTTGAGGCGGCAAATGCCATGAGCTCATCTATGCTTTTTATTTCGATAATTTTGCGTTCATTCCCTTCGTTGTCCACAACTACCGTATTATAAAATTTGCCGAGGGCAACAAACCGCTCTGCAGTAGGTGAAGATTTGGGTGCTCGTTTTTGGTCGGGAAAATAGGTGCATTTTTCCACCATCTTTTCGATACTTTGCATTGGTCGAACGTAAAATGCTATATTTTTGTACGCCTCTTTGAGGGTATCGGTAGCAGTAGAATTGCCAAATTGTACTTGAGCGGCAAAGATGGCTTCGATTTCGGCAATTAAAAAATCTCGATGGATTGAAAACTCATAATCACCGCTACGATTACGTTTGCGTCCGTTGTGTTTGCGCTCACTCCAGAGCCACTCACCTATGGTTTGATATGCTGCACTCTCAAATTTCGCTCGTAATTCTGCTCCTGCTTTTTTTACTTTTCCGCTCTCTTCATCACTCTCGTCATCTCCCGCGAACTTATAACCGCGATGTTTTGCAATGTGGATGAGAACGCGAGCGAGTTCATCGGTCTTGAGTGTGCGATGCAGTGCATCGTGACGCAGTTGCCACACATCGCTGCGATTAGCTTGAGAGTTAAAAAGCCCATCATCTATATTTAAATCATCTTCTCTGAGTAAACCATGTTCGATACAAAGTCTTTTAATTTTGTTCATCCGAACGCGGCGGCGTTTGATGACTCGACGAATTCCGCGTGCTTCTCGCCTTGCTTTGTTGGGAGACTCTTTCTCTTTGGGTGTTTCTGCAGCGGTAAAGAGCCGCACACCGCAATCGATTATTCTATTATTCTCTTCATTCGTAGCATCATGCTCAACCACTGCCCAGCCAAGTGAGGATATCCCTAGATCAATTCCTAAAATTCTTTCAACCATAAAATCACCGCATTAGTTAATGTTAAGCGATTGTAGCGTAGAATTTCTTATTAGCCAAACCGAGTGAGATTAGTGGGGCTATAATAAGAGGTTATAAGCTTCCTCGTAAAGC
>JACXUD010000080.1 GCA_014764025.1 Campylobacterota bacterium
ACCGATTTTTTGACCCATTTCGATGAACGGTTTTACAAAAGCAGGTATCTTCGTCTCATCGATCGGCAGGTTTATCGCATTTGGATAGGCGATCCCTTTGGCCGCTTCGATTGCATTTTGTGCCGCCTGCACACCGATATTGTATTGAGATTCGAATGTGTTTGCACCAAGGTGAGGTGAAACGGTCACGTTATCAAGATCTAATAGCGGATGATCGATCGCCGGCTCTTTATTAAATACGTCGATCCCGGCAAAACGGATCTTCCCAGATGTCAGACCCTTATAAAGGGCATCTTCATTATATAAGCCGCCGCGTGCACAGTTGATGAGCACAACGCCGTCTTTCATCTTAGCGATCTCTTTTTCACCGATCATATTGATAGTCTCTTGATTTTTCGGCGTATGGATAGTGATAACGTCACATGCCAAAATATCTTCGAAATTCGTCGTATAGGTCATATCAAGGTCAGTTACTTTGGATGGGTGAATATAAGGATCGTAAGCAACAATATCCATTTCAAAAGCTTTACAGCGTTTTGCTACACGTGATCCTATGTTACCGAATCCGATTACGCCGAGTCTTTTGCCTTTGAGTTCATATCCGTACCACTTCTCGCGTTTCCATACTCTATCGTGTTTAAGATGATTGTGTGAATACGGGAACATTCTCATACAAGAGAGCATATGTGCCATCGTGAGTTCAACGGCTGCGATCGTGTTTGCCGTAGGAACGTTCATGACGATAATACCCTCTTTCGAGCATCCGTCAATGTCAACGTTATCTACACCGACGCCTGCACGAACGATAGCCTTAAGATTTTTACCGGCGGCAATGAATTTATCATCTACGTCGGTCGAGCTTCTAGTGATGGCTACATCGGCATCGCCGATGATGTCAAGCAGTTTGACTTTGTCTTCATTCGCTGCCATGACAAAATTTATATTCGGATCATTTTTAAGTAGATCAAGTCCAGCTTCGTGGATATGGTCACAAACTACAATAGTATATTTTTGCATCATTTATCCTCTCTATATGGCTCAACAGTAGCCAAAATTTGATAATTTTTTAAAACACCTACCAAGGTATTTAGCTTTTCGATGTTTTTAGAGTAGATGAGTAGCAGGAGTGCCTTGTCATCTTTTTTTAGATAGTACTTCAGGCCGTGGCGCTTAAGCTCCTCTTTGAGACAAAAGAGTTGATATGGATCGAGTTTTTGCGCTGATAACTTATAAACAGTATTATTAGGTACCTCTTTATTCAAATCAACCTTTATGTACACCTCGTTTACCGGATAGAAGTATCCCTCGTTTTGTGCAGTAGAAAAGTGATTTAACCAGTTTTTTTCCGGTACTTTCTCCTCTAGTTGCTCTAGAGGCTCTTTGAGTCTGTTCTCTTGAATAACTTCATCTGGATGAAGCGCGATCAAAAAGAGAATCAAAAAAACGGTTGCCCCTATTAAAACCAATAGGGAGAACCATTTTATAAACTTAGCCATTCTTAGCTAAGTTGATCTTTTATCAAATCACCTAAAGAGTGTGATTGATTGTCGTTGATTTCATCTAAAACAGCTTGGTTTTTGATGTATTCTAATTTTTTAACAGAGAGACGGATACGGTCGCGTCTAGCATCGATTACAGAGATAACGGCCTCGATCTCGTCACCGATTTTAAGCTCCTCTTTAACAAGCGGAGCAAGATCTTCATCACGGATAAGTGCATCAACACCGTCGCTTAATGAAACGAATACGCCGAACTCTTTAATGTCACGAACCGTACCTTTTACAACCGAGTTGATTCTGTGAGAAGATGCAAATTTATCAATCGGGCTCTCAAGAAGCGCTTTACGGTTCAAAGAGATTTTTTGATCATCTTTATTGATTTTCGCAATTTTCACCTCTACGGTGTCACCGGCTTTGATGATATCTTTACACTTCGTACCTTTTTCCCAAGAGACGTCTTGATTATGTAAAAGACCCTCTACTCCGTCGATACGAACGAAAGCACCGAAATCAGTCAATGAAGTAACCGTACCTGTTACAACGTCGCCCTCTTGGTGGTTTTTCATAAATTCATCAAACGGTCTTGGAAGAAGTTTTTTCAATGACACGCGTAGTTTATGAGTTTTCGAATCGATTTCGATCACCTCTACGTCGATCTCTTGACCTACTTTGAGGTAGTCGTTAGGATTTTTTACGTTTTTATCCCATGTGATTTCAGAGATATGCAAGAAACCTTCGATATCGTTACCTAGATCAACGAATACGCCATACGCTTCGATGTTTGAAACAGTTACGGTGATTGTATCGCCTTCATCAAGTTCGCTCTCTACTTCTGCCCACGGATCTGGCTGAACAGCTTTGATAGAGAGTGAAAGATGTTTTTTGTCTTTATCGTATGCGATAGCTTTAACGGCTACTACGTCACCCTCTTTATAGAGTTTTGAAGGGTTTACCGGACCTTTGTAGCTGATTTCGTTGTAATGTACGAGACCGTCAACACCGCCGACATCAACAAACATACCGTAACTAGTGATCTTTTTAACGGTACCTTCGATGATTTTATCGTCTTGCATGAGTTGATCGATGATCTCTTTTTTACGTTTACGCTCATCATTGAAGAGTTTGCGGCGTGAAAGCACGATAGAGTTTTCCGTAGGATCGATTTTAACTACTTGAGCTTTAACCTTACGGCCTACAGTATCTTCGCCCTCTTTGAATGCAGCAAGCGAGCGTGGCATGAAGAAACTAACATCATCAGCTTCTACGACATAGCCGCCACGGTTTTTCTTAGTGATAACACCGTCGATGATCAGATCTTCATAGTTGTCTTTATGAGCTTCAATGAAATCTATCGTTTTTTGCTGCTCTAAAACTTTTTTGTAGGAGATTTTCGGTCTTTCGTTGTAGTAGCCGGTAATCATAACTTTGATTTTGTCGCCTACGTTGAACTTAAGCTCTCCGTTTTCACTGATTTCGCTTAAGCTTAGAATTCCTTCTAGTTTATCTCCTACACTTACTAGTGCTCTACTATCATCTTGTTGTATCTCTACAATCACACCCTCTACAACGCGGCTTGTCTCTTGTTGCTTTTCGCTTGCTGCAAACAACTCGGCAAAACTCTCTTCTTCAAATGATTCGTTATCGAACGCCATTACCTAATCCTCTGTTTATAAAAATTTCGTGATTATAACTAAATAATGGCAATTTTACTATGAAATGGTCGAAGAATTGCGAAAATCAAGCTCAATTATTGCTTATCTTCGCAATAGCATCCACAACATTTTGTATGATCCAGTCAGGTGTCGAAGCCCCGGCACTTACGCCGCAATACTGCTTGTCTCTAAACCACTCTGCTTCTAGATCCTTCTCATCTTCGATATGGTAGCTCTCTTTACAATTCTCTTTGGCTATATTGTAGAGCTGTTTCGTATTCGATGAGTTTTTCCCGCCGATGATAACCATCACGTCCGCTCTAAGCGATATATCTCTAACCGCCTCTTGATTCTCAAAGGTTGCATTGCATATCGTATTGAATACCCTCACCTCTTTATGCCTTGGGATAAGGTAGTTGGCAATATCCATATACTCTTCAACTTTGCGCGTCGTTTGGGCAACAAGGGCTATTCTTTCACCCAACTTCTTTCCGATCAGATCTGCTATCGTACTTACGACCAAAGCATCTTTTATCGCATAGCTCTTAACACCCTTGATCTCGGGATGCGACTCGTCCCCGAAGATGACGATATCATATCCCGCTTTGCTCATCTCTTCGCATATCTGCTGCGGCTTAGTAACGTAAGGACATGTCGCATCGACGATATCGACTTTTCTAGCCGCCAACTCCGCCAACTCGTTTTTGGGGATTCCATGCGTTCTGATAATCGCTTTATCACCGGCTTGGAACGTATGATAGTTCATTGTAAGACCGACGTTAAAATCTTTCGCCAAGCGATCGATCTCATTTGCATTGTGAATTAAAGGACCGTATGTTGAGGCGTTGCGATTCTCTTCGGCGATTTTAATAGCACGTTTGACCCCGAAACAGAATCCATAGTTTTCAGCCAGTTCTATCTTCATTGCTCTAACTTTAGTGTCGTGATCTTCTCTAAAAGCGCGAAAAAGTTTGGGAAAGAGGTGTTGATGCACTCAACATCATCTACCTCCATCCCACATCTCAGACCGGCGATCAAAAAACTCATAGCGATCCTGTGATCACCGTGGCTATCGATCTTGCCTTTATGTAAATCGCCTCCGACAACGCTATAGCCGTCTTCATACTCTTCGACTTCGATTCCGCATGCTCTAAGTCCGTTTACTACGGTTGAGATTCTATCGCTCTCTTTGACGCGAAGCTCATGTGCGTTTTTAATGACGCTTCTTCCCTTTGCACATGCAAAAGCGATAGAGAGTGCAGGAAGTTCATCGATAAGCCATGAGATATTCTCCTCTACCGTAATGGCGTTTAAGGGTGCATGTTCAACACGGATATTACCGATAGGCTCATATTTATCCTCAAGCGTAGTATAGGTTATCTTTGCACCCATTCTCTCTAGCGCTTTAAAGGCTTCTATACGAGTTTTATTGAGTGTCACACCCTCTAGTGTTACATTCGCACCCGGAGTGATCGCTGCTGCGACGGCAAAGAAGAATGCACTTGATGGATCGGCCGGAACACGAATATTGAGCGGGGTCAAAAGAGATTTCATCGGCTGTATAATGGTTGTCAGTCCATCCACTTCAATCTCTGCACCCATTCCTTTGAGCATTCTTTCGGTATGGTCGCGGCTGAGTTCCGGTTCACTAAAACGGCACTCTCCGTCTGCACGCAGCGCCGCTAGTATCATTGCACTTTTGACTTGTGCCGATGCGATCTTGCTCTCATAATTGAATGCTTTAAGTGATGCACCGCGAATACTTAGCGGAGCCAAATCACCATCTTTTCGTCCGTCTAGTTTTGCTCCAATCGAACGAAGAGGCGCCGTAACACGCTTCATAGGACGACGTCTAAGATATTTGTCGCCGCTGAGTATAAAATGGCCGTTTGCCGAGCTAAGGAGCCCGCAAAAGAGTCGCATACCCGTTCCGGAGTTTCCGCAATCAAGTATCTCACTGCTCTCTTGAATCCCCTGGGAGCGAATTTTGATCACACTCCCGTCATCTTCGACAATGGCACCGAGATTCTTGACGATCTCAAGCGTATTCATCGTATCTTCAGCGCGCAAAAAATTGGTGATTTGGGATTCACCCTCCGCTAACATTGAAAACATGGCACATCTATGTGAAATAGATTTATCGGCGGCAATATCACAGATCGAAAGTGAAAAAGTTTCACATGCCAAAACCTCTGCGCTTCTCATCGTAGTCCAACTCCTAGATTCTCTTTAAGAGCACTTAGGATGCTCTCCATTATCTGAGTGATCTCCTCCTCTTGAAGCGTCTTTTGTGATGACTGCAATACAAATCGGATCGAGAGACTCTTGTTCTCGCCTAATGAGTCGTCCTCGTAGATATCGACAGGATAGAAACTCACCAGCTCTTCTGCTTGCACCGACTCTTCAATCAGGGTTCTGATGCGTCCAAAAGACATATTTTTAGGGATCAAAAGGCTTAAATCTCGTAAAGAGGCTTGGAATTTTGAGCTCTCTTTTGCGACTTTAAGTCCATACGGCAATTTAGAAAACTCGATCTCACACACAAATGTCTCATCAAGATCGAGGCTCTCTTGTAGCGTAGGATCAAGTTTAAACAACTCCCCGACCACTTCGCCGTCGATAACGATATGCGCATATTGATAAAGATGCGCCAGCTTGTGAGTCGGCACCGCTTCGATAAGATCAAACCTGCCGATAACATCGGCAATCTTTTGGACAAAAAAGCCAAAATCAACTTTTTTAGGACGTCCCGCATTTCGTATAGACTGTTGAGATTCATCGCCGCTAAAGAGCAGCGCCATCTTGAGAGACTCTTCACGCTCAGGCGAAAATACTGAACCTACTTCAAAGAGTTTAACCTGCTTGTATCCGTTTTTAGCATTCATCGATGCGGCTTTTAAAAGCGCACACATCAGAGTCGGACGGAGGGTATCTAGGGTATTGACGATCGGGTTGAGAAGCTCAAGCTCCTCTTTTGTGGTCGCGAATCCCTGCTCTTGAAGGAATTTTTTATCGTCAAAAACAAAATGTACGCTTTCAAAAAATCCGCTTTGAGCCGCTTTGTGTCTATATGTTCGTCTTTTTTTATAGAGATCAAAGTCATCCGTCGTACGATTTGCTTCGGTGAATGTGAAAGGTTTTGATTGAATGTTATCTATTCCGACAAGTCGAACGATCTCCTCTACAAGGTCCTGTTTGTTGACGATATCATGGCGGTATCTCGGTATGGATACTACAAAATTATTGGCTTGAGACTTACTCGTTTCAAACCCAAGATTTTTAAATATCTTTGTAATTTTCGCTTTATCGATACTCATACCGATGAAACTATCGATCTCCTCTTTTGATATGGTCACGATCGTGTTCTCGTAATTATCACAATACTCGACCGTTCCACCGTAAACGGAAGAGCGAGAGTTCGCCGTGATAAGATTTAAAACGAAATCCAGACCTATATTGAGTTCAGGTTCGCTACCGCGTGAAGTTCTATAGTACATCGGTCCTGATTTGATCTTTTTCTCATGCATTTTTTTTGCGATTGTCTCAGGTTCGATATAACTTGCTTCTAAAAGGATCGTTCCCTCATTGACCTTCACTTTGGCTTCATCCTCTTGGATGATTCCGATCGTAGAGGCTTTTTTGGTGCCGTAAAGTGTCGTATAGCCGTTCTCGTCGTCTTTTAGTTCGACTCTAGCGATCTGCTCACCCTCTTGACAGAAATAGTCATATTCGTAAGCACGCAATATAACGCCGCTGCTGTGTGTTGCGTATAGCATCAAAGACTCAATATCCGTTTCACGTGTCTCTCCGATCTGTGCCAGTCTTAAGCGTACTACGAAAGGTATCTTCAACTCTTGCAGGTCGATCGCCTTAAATCGAAGATTGATCTCTAGATCCTTATCGTGCGTCAAACTTAAAATCCGTCCGATACCGACTTTTCGATCTTCATCCTCAAATGGCTGCTGTTCTCTCATCGGGCGGTTAAGGGCGGCACTTAGGTCACGAGCCACGCCGCGAATACTCAGACAGTCTCCGCGATTTGCCGTCAGTTCGATCTCAATGATATCATCGCCGAAAATCGGGTTCATTGAGACCTCTTGACCGAGTTCAAATTTGCCTAAACTCTCGTCAAGCTCTAATATCCCCTCCGCAAAGCTCTCCAATCCTATCTCGGAAGCCGAGCAGATCATCCCTTCGCTATCCACGCCCCGAAGCTTGACCGGTTTGATCACCAATCCGCTCGGCATGACCGCACCTACCGTAGCAACGACTACATTTAAGCCTGTACGTACATTTGCCGCACCGCAGACTATCTGGCGTACGCTTGTTCCTATATCGACTTTACATACGCTCAACTTATCTGCGTCAGGATGTCTTTCGCACTCCAGAACATGGCCGAAGACTATTTTTGACGGAATAGCATAGTTGCGTACGCTATCTACTTCCAAACCGATAGAGTTCAGTGTTCTAAGCAGATGTTCCGTGGAGATGTCATGCAGATCAATCCACTCATTTAACCAACTTTTTGTAACGATCATTGAAACTGCTCCAACAACTTAATATCTCCTTCAAAGAGTGATCTAAGATCCCCTATCTTGTGAATAAGCATCGCAAAACGCTCCACACCCAAGCCAAACGCATATCCGCTTACGTTCTCGTATCCGACCGCATCGAATACGTTTGGATCAACGATCCCGCACCCTAAAACCTCTAGCCAGCCTGTTTTTGAACAGACTCGGCACCCATCCCCGTGACAGAAGATACAAGAGATATCGACTTCTGCCGACGGCTCCGTAAAGGGGAAGAAAGATGGACGAAAACGTACCTTTACCTCTCCGAACATATGTTGTAGGAAATCTTCAAGAATATATTTCAAATTAGCAAATGAGACTCTCTCTTTCTCATCGACTAAAAGCCCTTCTACCTGATGGAACATCGGCGTGTGCGTTAGATCGTAATCTCTTCTAAATACCGAACCAGGTGCGATCATTCGAATAGGCGGTTTTTGCGAGAGCATCGTTCTTATCTGAACCGGCGAGGTGTGTGTTCTTAAAAGCATCTC
>JACXUD010000081.1 GCA_014764025.1 Campylobacterota bacterium
TCGGGGATGAACTTCGACTGCTCGAACGTTCGTTTTTCAACCGGCAGAACCTCTGCACCAAAGACCAATCCTGCACACACGGTGCTAGTGAGTAATATTTTTTTCATAGAAACATCCTAATTATATATTTGTAAAGCTGTTATGTTTGTTGATAGATTAGGAAAAAAGAGGCGGTGCTTGGGCGTTGTAGGTGAAGTGTTTGGCATGTGAAAAGAGCGCTCGGCTCTCAAATAAGATGGCGTCGAATCGAAGCGGCGAAACAAATTCGGCATGTGAAACGGCATCGGGTGCTGCCATATTTGCGTTGATGACACATACCTGACACTTGGTGTGGTCGTGCCCTTTGATGTGCTCGCTCTCATGGATCGAGGCGAAGAGCGTCGTACATAAAAAGAGAAATGAGAGAAAGAGATTGCGTTTCATCGGCGCAATTTTACCATCTTTTTTGAGCAGCACTATTTTTATGGGCTTAAGTTTTTCAAATGAACGGAAATCTTAAAAAAAGCGGACGTAAACGCTATTTAATATAAAAACCTGTAAAATCGTCTTAGATTGAAATCAAGGATGACCTATGTTAAAACTACTGCTTCCATCACTTTTGTTGCTTTCACTTGTGAATGCATCGGACTACGACCGCGCGAATCAGGCCGCCAAAGAGGCATTAAAAGGGCTTGATTGCGACTTTGACGACTGCCCAAAAGAGGCACCGAAACCGCAGGTGATCATTAAAGAGAAGATCGTCGAGAAACCTGTGGTGATCATACAAGAGAGAGCAGTCGAAAAGGTCGTCGAGAAACCGGTCTATATCGAAAAAGAGGTGCATACACCCCAGCCGCAGCCTGCTATGCAAGCATCAGGAGGCGAGTTTCGTTCATGCCAAGATATTAAAAATGCTCTGCCGTACTCACGAAGCGGCAACTATGACATCGTGATCGACAACAGAAGAGTGAACGTCTTTTGCGAGATGATAAGCGGGGGCGGCGGATGGACGCGCGTATGGATCGCCGATAGAGCCAACTACCATCAGTCGCGATACGATTATGACTTGCCGTACAGTTTCATCGAAAACTCGACATACACGATGATCGCTTTTGCCACACCGGACAACAGAACGATGAACCCGTGGTACTTTAAAACGCCTCGTGAGTGGAAGGTACAGCACCCGCTCTCATACAGTAAAGAGGTGACACAGATCGAAGCGATCGAAGCGGATACGGGAAGATCGTTTAACTATAGAAGACTCTTCTACGGGATCGAGGACTTCTCGAGCGCTTGCCATGACGCCTTTAATGGCGGCGGATGGGGTAAACTCTGTATCTCAGGGACATCGGCACCCTTTTATGCCAGCTTCAACCACTCGGAAGACGACTTCTGTAACAAATCAAACGAGAGTTACAACACCGTTCATTGCCGTGAGAACCGTTTTGTCATCTTTATGAAGTAGCTCGACGTTGCCGCAAAGCAACCCGGCAACTTCGGCAAAGTATCTTTTTTTCACCACTTGTTTGCTTTTTTTCGGACTTTTTGAAGTTATACTTTACTCATTATTATTCAAAGAGGATTTATGAAAGAGTATATAGAGATTTATGAGAAGAACCAATCAAAGATAGAGGAGTTCATAGAGGAGAGCGTCAAAAGCCTTGCGTCGCTCTCGAATTTGGAAAAGGACGGCTACAAGAAGCTCTTTAAGACCTTCCCCTCGCTTGAGCTGGTCTATGTGGTGGATAGTCACACCAAAGAGCAGATATCGCCCAATATCTTTCGTTACAGCAAAGACGACGACGAAAAAAGGGAGAATAGGGGCTATCTCATCGACAGGCTCAAGATAAAACCAAACGGCTTTGCCTTTACCAATCCCTACCAAAGCTCGGCTACGACAAACGTCTGTATAACGGTGAGCAAAAAAGAGGATGAGAAGATCATCTTCATGGATTTTCGTTTGGAGTTCTTGCTGCAGCGCCTTGGCCTCATCGACCGCCATAAGGTCTTTAGCAATCTCACACTCGCTTTTTACATGATCGCGGGTTACTTTATGATGTTCCTCTCGGGCGTGGCGATATTCTATGCGGGGCTTGGCTTCTTGGGCAATCTGTTAGAGTCAAAGCTCAGTATCGACACCATCTTTAAGCCTATCATTGCGGCGACCTTGGGGCTTGCCATCTTTGACCTCTCAAAGACTATCCTCGAGCAGGAGGTCTATTTCAAAAGCTATATCAAAGACTCCAAGATCGAGGTCAATACATTGACCAAATTCTTGGTGACCATTCTTATCGCCCTCTCTATCGAAACGCTTATGGTGGTCTTTAAAATAGCCATAGACAACTACGACAAGATGATAAACGCGCTCTACTTGATGATAGGGATTTCGCTCTTTATCCTCTCACTGGGTATAATGATGTACTTAACTAAAAAGAAAAAAGCGGACTAATGGGAAAAAAGAGCAAAAAAGCGGTCAAGATCAATCAAAAGATTCGTCAATATTTTGATGACGATCCATTTGATGTAGGGGTTGAACGCGTCAGTGTAGGAACACTCAGCGAACTATTTCACTCTCTTGGCATCTATGACGTAGAGCACAATAAACGTCTGCTCTTAAAAGCGATACGAGGGGTGTGGAGCGACGGCGATGTCGATATGCGCCGCCGCATCTTGGACTTTTTCGTGGCCAACGGCACCGTCTATAAATCGGGCGAACAAAAAGAGCCGAGCATGGACAGAGCCCAGAAGATCGAAGCATTGATGCAAGAGCTTGACGTCGATCCACAAGAGGCGGCACTGCTCTATGAGGGCTTTATGGACGTGCGCAGCAAGAAGATCACCATCGAGAAGATGGAGTCAAAATTAGCCCATATCCGCATGGAGCTTAAGCGCGACAAACTTGCGCGCGAACTTGACGGGATGTTTGAGCTGGATAATAGTTTCGAGTTCAACGCTTCGCTTCGCTACGAGCTTGCGGGGCACTGTTTTCACAAGATCCTCACTCTTGCCACCAAGCCCTATGATAGCGAACTGCTTAAAAACGGCGAGTTTAGTGAGATAATCGAGCGCATCCAAAAGGATAAGGCAGAGATAACGCGCCAGCGACAAGAGACTATCAACAAGTTTTTATCGAATGTGAAGGTGCCTCATCGCTATCTGAGCGAAGAGGAGATGGTAAGCGCACTTAAACAGCTGGCCCCTCGCACCAAGACCGACTACCCGCCGATACCAAAAGAGACGCTTATCCGCATCGTCAAAGAGTCTTTGAACGTCTATGATATCGAGCTGCACCAAGAGGAGCTTCTGCTTAAGCTCAACGCTTTAATCACGCTGCCAAAATCATCGCTTGAGGTCTCCTATCTGCTGGATGTGCATGTAGAGCTCAATGCTCTCTTGAAATCGATCTGGTACGGTGAAGATATCAACCTTCAAAACGCTATCGAGAGTGCCAAAAAAGAGACCGAAGGGGCGTTTTTGGTCGATCTGGACTATCTTGTGGCCGAGTGTGCCGGGCATGCCCAGCTTTTAAAGCTCAGCGATGAGCAGCTGCGCCGCAAGGTCTATGCGGTCTTGGTCGATTATCTGCCGCATACGCTTAGTTTAAGTGCCAAGACGATACGCAAGAGTGTGAAGCTCTTTTTAAAGACGATCCAAGACGAGGTGGCGAAGAAACAGCGTCATGAACTCTTGGCGCGCACCATTCGCGACTTCAAAAACCTCTTTCCGCTTGCTCGCAGCATGAACAGAAAGCTTACGCTTCACATGGGCCCGACCAACAGCGGCAAGACCTATGAGGCGATGCAAAAACTCCAACGCGCCGATACGGGCTACTACCTTGCACCGCTTCGTCTCTTGGCACTTGAGGGGTATGAGGAGCTCCAAGAGAAGGGGATCGCCGTTTCGCTCATCACGGGCGAAGAGCAGCAGCTTGCAGAGGGCGCTACGCATATCAGCTCGACTATCGAGATGCTCAACTTCGAGGTGGACGTGGATGTCTGTATCATCGATGAGGTGCAGATGATCGATGACCGCGATCGCGGCTGGGCGTGGGCGAATGCCATCATCGGTGCACCCGCCAAAGAGATCATTATGACGGGTTCGGTGAATGCCAAAGAGGCGATCATAGCCCTTGCGGAGTATCTTGGCGAGCCGCTTGAGATCATCGAGTTCGAGCGAAAGAATCCGCTTACGCTGCTGGATCACGAGACAAAAGCAGAAGATGTAGAGGAGGGGAGTGCGATCATCGCCTTTTCACGCAAAGACGTGCTCAAGCTCAAACAGAGCTTCTCGCGCTACTTTAGCATCAGCGTGGTCTATGGCAACCTCTCGCCCGAAGTGCGCCGCGAAGAGGCACGAAAATTCCGTGAGGGGGAGACTCAGATACTTATCGCCACCGATGCTATCGCCATGGGAATGAACCTGCCCATTAAGACTATCTTGTTTGCAAAATCGGATAAGTTCGACGGCATCGTACAGCGCGACCTTATCGCCTCTGAAGTGCATCAGATATCGGGACGTGCCGGGCGATACGGACTGAGCGAAGAGGGGTTTGTGGGTGCGCTGAGTGCGGATGTGCTTAAAGTGGTGAAAAAGAACTTCCATAAAGAGGCGCGAGCCATAGCGATGCCCTTTAAAGTGATGGCGAACTTGGAGCATATTAAGCTGGTGAGCAATATCCTAGAGGAGAAGTCGCTCTCCGAGATACTCAAATTCTTTGTGCAGAACATGGAGTTTAACGGCCCGTTCGTGGCGACCAATATCGACACGATGGCAGAGGCCGCACTCATCGTTGATTCGTATGACCTTGATATCGCCACGAAGTACCACTTGGCTTGCGCGCCGCTTACGCTGAAGTCGAGCTACATCACTTCGGTGTTTGAGAGCTATGTCTTGGCGTTAGAGAAAAAAGAGATCATTCCCTATCATCCGCCGGCGCTTATCGGGAGTTATGCACAGACCACCGACGAACTGCTGCGAGCCGAGGATATGGTCAAAGAGATATCGCTCTATCTCTGGCTCTCATACCGCTTTAGCGACTACTTTTTGGATGTGAAAAAGGCGCGAGAGGCCAGAGGAGTGCTCAATCGCTTTATAGAGGAGTCGCTCCACCAAAGCCATTTCGTACCACGCTGCAAACTCTGCAACGCACCGCTGCCGATGAACACCAAATACACCATCTGTCAGAGCTGTTTTAAGAAGTACTACACCAATAAACCAAGCAATAAACGACCTAAACGCTTTACCCCTTAAGAGGCCTCTATCACTCTTTGATAGAGGATAGCAGCGACATCATCTGCGAATAGAGGGCTCCTATCTGAACTTGTAGCTGCGGCTTCTCCTCTTTTTGGGCTTGTGCTAGTTTGGCTTCAAGCCGGCGGAGCTGTTTTTGGAGCTTGTCCATGCGTTTATCCACGCTCGAATCATCCCCCTCATCCTCTTTTGCTTTGTTGTATTTCGCAAGCCCCCGAGCTCTCTTATTCTCTAGCCCTTGAACTTGCAGTGCCCCTACGCTCTCTTGGGTACGGGGCTCTTGGAACTTCACGAGATCGACTTGCGAGACGACGCCCGCTTTGCCATTCTCAAAGAGAAAGAAGCCGCTGCTACGAATGTTGCCAAGCTGCTGGTTCGTTCCTGTTTTAAGCTCGAACTGCGTGCTGACGTTGCCGAGGAATATAGCGCCGATGCCCACTTGACCCAGAGCGACGAGCTCATCTTCTCCGTCGGTTTTTTTCCAAACGCGGAGTTTGTCGAATATCTTGTCGTTCTCGTCTATCCAGCCGTTTTTATCATCGTCATACTGTGCCAAATCGCCAAACCCATCGCCGCTTGAGGCACCCAATAGCTCGTTGCCGTTATCGATTCGGCCGTTACTGTTTTTATCAAGCGCTAAAAAGGCACTCCCCGCACCCAATTTAGATATCTGATCCTTCTCACCGTCGCTGTCGATGTCAAAAGCGAATGTTTTTGAGCTAAGGGTGGGCATCTGCCCATCAAGCTGCAGCACGAGCGGGTCTTGAAGAGCCGCGATCTGCTCTTGTGAAAAACTCATCTGTTGTACGAAACTGCGGGCAAGGGATACGTCTAATTGAAGTGCAATCTCTTTGTCACCCGCTTTGACATAGGCGGTGGTCGAGAAGCTTATGGCCGCTGCTTCGATGTAGGTGCTGCTGAACTCGACACGGTCACGCACCTCAATGCGGCTCTGATCGCTGATGCTCTTTAAAAGAGAGGCGCTTAGACCTTGGACTAACCGTGAGTCGTCTTGTTTGTTTGTTGTTTGCGGGGCAGTTATCGCCTCCGTTTTTTGTGCGGTATCGCTACCAAAATTTTGCTGCAACGTCGTTGTCTGCGACGCTTGCATCGAGAGGCTCTTATAACTGTAGCTTTGGCTACCCATTTGAACACTAAATCCATCTACTCTCATTCTATCCTCCTTGATATTCTGATAAAACAAAATCGGCAAAAAGGGCGAAGAGATAAAGCGGTGCAGTGAAGATTCACATGCCGATTAGGCATGTGAAAAGAGGATTACGATTTAAATTCGTTGATAGTTGCTTGCAGCGATTTAGCTACTTCGACAAGGCGTTTAAGATCGGCTTCAATGCTCTCCGCGCTTGTCTTGTTCGCGGTCGAGAGGGTATCGATTTTAGAGATATCTTGAATGATCTCTTGGATGCTTTTTGAGATCTCTATGCTGTCTTTGCGCGATGCGTTCGCTACGTCGCTTGAGGTGGCGATGGCATGTGAAGTGGCATCGATCTTATGCTCTACGTCATCGGCTATGTTGGTGAGCGATTCGATATTTTTTGCGTTGTCGCTCATTTTGTCGCTGACGTCGTTGATGGATTGTACGATGGTGCCTACGCTGATATCGATCTCCGTGAGCGATTTTTGCGTTCTCTCTGCAAGTTTGCGTACCTCGTCGGCAACGACGGCAAATCCGCGCCCGTGCTCACCTGCACGCGCCGCCTCGATGGCCGCATTGAGAGCAAGCAGATTGGTCTGCTCGGCGATATCTTTGATGACGTTGAGCACCTGTTTGACCTGATCGGCATTGCTTTTGAGGCCTGAGAGTTCGTGTGCAAGCTCATGTTCGGTCTCTACGAAGTTGTGGACTTCGTTGCTTAGCACCGAGAGGGACTCTCTTGCGGTGTTGAGCTCGCTGTTGGCTTCATCGACATTCTTTTGCGTCTCTTTGGTCGCTTCGATGCTCTGCTCTAGAAGCGATTTGATCGATTCGCTCTTTTTGGTCGTTGCCGAAACGATAGCCTGCTCTTGCTCCGTACCTTTGCGGATAACGTGGCTGGCCAGCTCTATCTCTGAAGCGATCGAGCTGTTCTGCACACCGAGCGCTTTGATCTTGTTGATGGTGTCTTGGATCATATCTATGAATTTATTCACTTCGTTTGCGGTGTCGCCAAACTCGTTTCCGTTCTTGTGGGTAAGGCGTTTTGTGAGGTCTTTATCGCCGCTGACAAGGTCGGAGATGCGCTCTTTGAGGTTGGCTAGAGGGGTGAATATCTCTGCGACCGAGAATATATAGGAGATGATGGCAACAAGAATCCCCGCGATCAAGAGCGTAAAGGCAAGGGCATTTTGATTCGAGTTGATCTCTTCGTCGTTTTTATCAAGAGATATGGTCAAGTCCATCGCTCCGAGTGCGTACCCTTCGGTTGCATTGTAGTGGCACGAGAGACAGCGGGTCTCTGCGACCATAGGTTTGATCATACGGATAGTGTGGTGGCCGTTTTCGTTCGATTCGATCACTTTGGTCTCTTTGCTTCTGAGCACATCTTGGATAAGCGGATCGGAAGTAAAGACGCGCTCGGGCGAATAGACCTCTATGACCGCTTTGGAGCGAGAGACGTCGAGCGATTCGATCCCCTCTATACTCTTTGCGGCGTTGAGTGCATCGGCTACGACCTTTGGATCGCCAAGAAGCATACTCCCGGTGAGTGTCTGAAAGACCGATTCGGAGAGCATTTTCAGAGACTCTTTGGTCGCTTTGTTCGATTGATTGTGGAGGGTACTTGAGATATAGTAGGTAACGCCGAAGATACCGACGACACTCAGTACGATAGCCGAGACGATGACTTTAGCTTTAACGGTTCTGAACATATGAAATCCTATGGTTCTCTTTTTGATATCGGTCGATTATATCAGAAGTAATCTTTAAATGTAAAAGAATTTGGGGTGGTTTGAGGTTAGG
>JACXUD010000323.1 GCA_014764025.1 Campylobacterota bacterium
ATGCCGTTAAAATTCTCTCTACTCTTCTACTCTTTGCGGCGCTGCTTCAAGCATCGGGCGAGAAGAGAAGTGCGATGCTCTATTACGGCAAGGAGATATCCTACACGACCGTGGGAGTCCACGACTACATAATCGTTCAGCCCGATTTCACCAATACCTATACGCACGGTTTTAACCTCTATAAAGAGAAGATATACGCCTATGTGAGTATCGGAGAGATATCGCCGCATGTCAAAGAGTTTAGCGATGTCAAAGAGCCTTGGAAGCTAACTCTCAACGGTGCTTGGGAGAGCCATGTTATGGATATCTCGAACGAAGGGTATCAAAACTTCTTATTTGAAAGGTTTATCGACCCTTTGATGGCAAGGGGATTCAAACACTTCTTCTTTGATACCCTCGACTCCTATCAGCTCGCGGCAAAGACACCCATAGAGAGACGTTTTTTTTCGGATCAGCTCGCAAAATTCATCAATAGATTCCATAAGCGTTATCCCGACTCAAAATTGATCATCAATAGGGGTTTTGAGATCATCGATAAGGTGCACGACTCGATAGAGGCGGTGCTCTTTGAGTCCTACTACAGTTCGCCGGGTATGAACTCTTTTGTCTCGAACGAAGTCTCTAAAAGCGATCGCGCATGGCTCGATACGCATCTCAACAAGATCAAATCCTACGGCATACCGATCATATCGGTCGAGTATCTCTCTCTTTTGGAGTTCGATAGAGCAGATGAGCTCATAAAGAAAATAGAGGCCAAGGGGATGATCCCCTATATCGGCAACAGAGACCTCGACATCTACGGCAAGAGCTCGAAGATGGCGGATAAACGCGATATTTTGGTATTTATCAACGAGTCGATACTTGATAGGAATCTGCATGAGGTGCATAGACGTGCCGCAACGCCGATCGAACACTTGGGGTATCGGCTAGACTACCGTGATATTGAGAAGAGTCTGCCCGACCCTTTTCATCTGCAACACTATGCGGGCGTGGTTATTTGGCTTGACAGATACTACGATGACCCAAAAAAGATTCTCTACTGGGCCTATTTTGCCACTCAAGCAGGAGTCAAGGTCTCTTTTGCAAGTACATTTGGATTTGACCTCAAAAGTATGAACCTCTCACTGCTTGATATCGAGGTGAATGATACGGGAGAGAACAGTTTAGCCCCAAAAGAGGTCGTCTATCAAGATAAAATGATTGGCTATGAGATGAATCCATCTATCTTTATCTCGGGGATACGCCTCTTACCAAAAGCGGGAAAACCTCTTTTAACATACAGAGATGCCAAGAAGCGTGAATCTACCCCTGCGGCCATTATGCCCTGGGGCGGCTACGCTATCGAAGAGGCGATGGTGATGCTGATCAATCAAGACAATATCTGGATCATC
>JACXUD010000082.1 GCA_014764025.1 Campylobacterota bacterium
CCCCTGCCGTGAAAGATGCGGCAAAAGTCGCCGTCTCTCTCTTGTGATGCTTCAAAAATCATCTTTTGAATATCGTTTAACTCCATCTATGACTCACATTTTTTTCGACATAATAGCTTTTTTAAGATTAGTTCTAAGAGAAATCTTGATAGAATGAGACAATTTTTAACACAAGTATCAAATTTTGAAAAATCTTTTAGTCGCTATTCTCTTGATGCTCCTCTACTCAAATCTCGCCGCCTCGGAAAAGGTAAAGCTCCAGCTTAAATGGAAACACCAGTTTCAGTTTGCGGGCTACTACATGGCAAAAGAGCTGGGCTATTATGAAGCAGAGGGGCTCGATGTCACGATCGTCGAGCGCGATCTGCACCAAAATAACATCTATCAGGTACTAAACGGCGACGCGCAGTACGGTATAGCCGACGCCGTCTTGATGCTCTATATGGCAAGAGGCGAGAATATCGTGATCGTGGCGCCCATCTTCCAGCACTCGCCGAACGTTCTTCTTTCGCTCAAAGAGAAAAATATAACATCCCCCTATGATCTTAACGATAAAAAGATGCTCTTCTATCCAAAGGACTCTGATGGATTCGGGATCCTTGCCATGTTTCACACACTCGGCGTCTCGCCGAAAATCCTTCGTCCAAAGAGCGACAAAGATATGCTTGCTCTGCTGAATCAAGATATAGAGGTCACGAGCGGCTACATCTCCAATGAGCCTTTCTACTACAAAGAGCGCGGAGTCGAGCTCAACATCATCTACCCCGGAAACTACGGACTCGACCTCTACGGCGATACCCTCTTTACCTCGCTCAAAGAGGCGCAGGAGCACCCTGAGCGAGTCGAGAGGTTCAAGCGGGCGACTATCAAAGGGTGGGAGTACGCATTTACGCACAAAGAGGAGAGTGCAAAACTCATTCACGAGAAGTATGCGACCAATAAAAGCTATAAACATCTGATCTATGAAGTCGAAGCGATCGAAGAGCTGATCTGAAACAGGCTTCTGCCTATCGGCACGCTGGATAAAGGGCGCTTCACCTATGCTATGGATTTAATGCAAAAGCTTGGGCTCATAGAGAAGAACATCGCAGTAGATAGCTATATCTTTGACAGCCTCAAGCAAAACGAGAATCAAGCCGCTTTCACGCATGAACAGCTGGAGTATCTTGCGCAAAAAAAGTCTCTAAGTCTCTGCATCGATCCCGGTTGGATGCCCTTTGAGAAGCTAGAAGAGTCACAACATATCGGGATAAGTGCCGATGTTTTTGAGATCTTTTCCAAAGAGCTGCCGATTCCCATTAAGCTCTACAAGACAAAAAGCTGGGACGAATCTATCCAAGCACTTAAAGAGAGAAGATGCGATATCTCATCGCTTGTTATGCGACCGAAGAGCGCAAAAAATATCTGCTCTTTACAAAGCCCTATCTCAGCGTACCGCTTGTTATAACAACGAAGATCGAAGAGCTTTTCGTGAACGATATAGAGGATCTGCGAGATAAAAAGATAGGATTTGTAAAAGGGTATGCCTATGCCGAGATATATAAAAGACGCTACCCGCATCTTCAAATAGAGTTGGTCGAGAATATTCAAGAGGGCTTCAAAAAGTTGCATCGGGCAAGCTATTCGGATTTATAGAAACAATTGGGACGATCGGTTACTTTATCTAAAGAGATTATGTAGGAAGCTTAAAGATCGCGGGAAAATTTGAAGACCGTTGGGAGCTGGGTGTCGGTGTGCGCAGTGATGAGCCGATACTCAGAGATATCTTTGAAAAGCTTGTCGCAAAGATATCGGTCAAAGAGCAGCAGGCGATCATGAATAAGTGGATCTCCGTAGTATTTGAGAACTCCTACAATAGAACTTTAATCATCAAATATATCGGAATGGTCGTTCTCTTTTTCATGGTCGTAATGGGTGTCTTTATCTTTGTAAACAGAAGACTCAAACGGGAGATAGAGGCAAAAAACCTTATTCAAAAGCGTCTTGAGCTCATCTCTATCACCGATGAGCTCACCCAGCTCTACAATCGCAGATACTATAACGATACTATTCAAAAAGCGATCAACAGCGCAAAACGCGAGAAGGGGTATATAGCCTTTGTCATATTCGACCTAGACTTTTTTAAGCAGTACAACGACACCTACGGACACCAAGCGGGGGATGCGGCGCTTGTAAAGATTGCGGCCAAACTCAAAGAGTCTTTGTTGTGGGCGGACGATTACGCGTTTCGTTTGGGCGGCGAGGAGTTCGGTATATTCTTTAGGGCACACAATCCGCAGGATGCATTTCGATTCGTGGATCAGATCCGCCTCTCGTTCGAGACGCTGCAGATCGAACACGCCACAAGTACGGTCTCGAACTATTTGACGGCATCGTTTGGAATGGTCTGCAAAGAGGCCTCGAAGGTGATCGATGCAGAGGCGCTCTAAAGCTAAAGCAAACGGCAGAAACAGAGTAGAGATGAGTCTCTACTAGATCTTCTCCCAAAAGGTTCCTTGCGGCGTGTCCATTATCTGAACGCCGTAAGCCAAAATCTGATCCCTGATCGCATCCGAAGCGGCAAAATCTTTTGCTTTTTTCGCTTCACTGCGTTTTTCTATCAGCTCGGCAAGTTTTGCTTTGGTAGCTTCATCCACGCCGCTTTGGAAATACTCGTAGGGATTTTGGACTCCAAAACCGAGCACTCTCTCGATGTAGGCAAGGTTTGATAGCGCTTCACGCTTGAACTCTTTGTGTTTGCCCGGGGTATCGAGCGTCTCGTTTATCTTGTTGATGAGCTCGTCGATCAGTGCTAGTGCCGCTGAGATATTGAGGTCATCCCCAAGTGCTTTTAGAAGCTCGTTTTGAAACGCCGTTGCTACCTCTTCGCCCGTGAGCCCAAAGAGGCGTTTTTTGACGCGATAGAGCTTGTCAAGACGCTTTTTGGAGGCCTCTAGGTCTTGTGTGTTGAAGTTGAAGTTGCTGCGATAGTGTGTACCGAGCAGATAAAAACGCAGCACTTCGCCGTCGTAAATCTTCAGCGCGTCTTTTAAGAAGAAGCTGTTGCCAAGACTCTTGCTCATCTTCTCTCCGTCGATGTTCACAAAGCCGTTGTGCATCCAATACGCCGCAAGGGCGTGATTCGTTGCACAGCGTGTCTGTGCGGCTTCGTTCTCGTGATGCGGGAAGAGCAGGTCGGCCCCGCCGCCGTGGATATCCACTGCATATTCGGCATGTGAAGATGCAAGGTGTTTCTCTATCATTGCGGAGCACTCAAGATGCCATCCGGGTCGTCCGAGGCCAAAAGGGGATTCAAAGGTGACACTCCCGTCTTTGACGCTCTTCCACAAAGCAAAATCGGCGCTATTTCTCTTCTCTTCGGAGCTCTCTACACGGTTTTGTTTGTCGTTTTCCTCTTGGACTCTCTTTGAAAGAGAGAGGTAGCCGCTATCGCTTGAAGTGTCGAAATAGACGTCACCCGATGGGGTCGTATAGGCGTGGCCCTTGTCGATCAGTTTTTGGATCATCTCGTACATCGCCTCTAAACTCTCGGTCGCTTTTGGTTCTATGTCGGGTCTTTGTACCCCCAGCGCGGCCATTTCGGCGTGAAAACTTGAAGTGTAAAATGTCGTGATCTCGGAGATCTTTTTGTTCTGCTCGCGCGCCTTTTTGATGATCTTATCGTCGATGTCGGTGATGTTTCTAGCGTAGGTCACCTCATAACCGTGAGCTCGTAAAACGCGTGTCAAAAGGTCGAATACCAAAGCAGACTTCGCATGGCCCAGATGGGCATCGTCATAGACGGTCGGGCCGCAGACGTAGAGAGTGACTTTGCCTTCGTTTTGGGGGATGAACTCTCTCTTCTCTTTGCGTGCAGAATCAAATATAAACATGTAAAAAATCCTTTAAAATCAGTAATAGATAGGTGAGTAGCAGTGCTCCGCCAATGAGATAGAGAGCCAGTTTTGAGCGAAGTATAGCAAAAAAGTTCGCCGTGCCGAATGCCCGAATAGTGAGTATGAAGCCTACAAAGCCGCTGAGCGTGCTTGCAAGTGCGAGCCCCGCCACGCCGTAGGGCGCGATGAGCCCAAGTGCAAAAACGATATAGGTGAGCAGCGAAAAGGTGGCTATCTTTGCCGCACGCAGCTGCATCTGCTTTGCATAGACCCAAAGCAATAGAAGCTTTTGAAGTCCAAAGGGGATAAGCCCTATCATATACATCTGCAACACAAGCGTGGTTTTTGCCGTATCCTCTGCACTAAAGGCGCCACGTTCAAAAAGAAGCCAAGTGATCTCATGCGCAAGTATCACACCCGCTAACGTGCTCGCGCCCAGTAAGAATGCCAAGAACCAAAAGGCTTTCGTCATGTAGGTGAGCGCTTTTTTCTCGTCGCCGTTTTTCAAGTAGCGCGAGACCCTCGGAAAGAGGGCGATCGAGGTCGCGATGGCGAAGAGTGCAAGGGGGAGCTGAAATATTCGGTTGGCATAATAGAGGTAGCTGATGGAGCCTGCCGCCAAGAATGAAGCCAGCAGTGTGTCTAAAAAGGCACTCACCTGAGCCGTAGAGTTTCCCCACATCGCGGGGAAGAACTCTTTTTGGAACTTTTTTGTCTCTCTTTTTATCTTATGGGCTTTGAGTTTGAGATAGCCAAACCCGCCTAAAAAGAGTCTGGTAATGCCGAGATTGCGAAGTGCGATGAAGTGCACGAGAAGCTGTAATACGCCGCCGACCACGACTCCCCAGCTCAGTGCATAGACGATCTCCTGCTCGCTAGAGCCTTCAGAGAGATAGAGCGCGCCGATAAGGGCGAGGTTAAGCAGCGCGGTGGAGAATGCAGAGGTTGTAAAGTGGTGTTTGTACTGCAGCAGGGCGCTTAAAAAGGTCACGGCGAAGATTAGAGGCAGATACCAGAAGTTGATGGCGACAAAGGGCTCGGCGATAGCGATCGTCTGCTCATCAAAACCCACCGCAATAAGTTTAGTGGCAAGGTGCGGAAAGAGGTTGACGAGCAGCGTTATCGTCAGGATGATAGATAAAAAGAGCGAAAAGATATAGGCGCTAAAGAGCGACTTGTGAATTGAACGGGCAAAAGCGGGGATAAAGACCTGCGTAAAAGCCCCCTCTGCGAAGATGCGGCGGAAAAGATTTGGCAGTTTAAAAGCGATGAAAAAGATATCGCTGTAGATGTTTGCACCCAAAACGGAAGCGGTCATCAAATCACGCAGAAATCCTAAAACACGGGAGACTAAAATACCGAAGGTGTTGGTGAAAATGGCTTTAAACATAGGCTTCTTTGGTGGTTTTACAAAATTTTAACAAATATTAGATTAAAATGAAGGCTCTAAAAATTCAATCCGGTTTATTCAATGGCACTCTTTGGCTCTTCTAAAAGCACCACACCCTCTAATCAAAAGATACGTCCTACGGTCGTGCGCACGCAAAATGTCGCCAAAGAGCTCTTAAGCATCGCAAAGTCGTTTGACGTCAAACCGGAGAGCGTCGATTTTAACCTTTTGGATGTCGAGACCTTCACCCGTATGAACGACGGCACCAAAGAGACCGACTGGGAGCTTATAGCCCCTAACGAGCTCTATGAGCTCGATGACGAGTCTGCACTTTTAAACCCCCACTTTCAGATCAAACAGATGTATGAGATAGAGATGTTCTCTCGCCATATCGCAGATGATCCGTTCCGCGATTTTAGTATAGCCGTTGGCGCCAATGCCACCAAATGTAAGGTCTATCTCAGCATAAAAGCGGGCTCGAAGGTGAGTTACTTTCCAAATTTTGAACGCGAACTCTTGATGCTGGTGAACCGCAAAAAGATACGTGCGGGCATCTTGATCAATATATTCGACGAGATGATGAGCGATGCCCTTTCGAAGATCGCGGCGAACGTTCGTGTGAACGAACATGTCGTCTATGAGCAAAACGAGACCATCCTCATCGCTGAGTCGTATGAGCCCACACCTACTATCGATGATGCGCTTGTGCTTCACTACGACAAGCATGAAGAGATCGATGAGAACGAACGTGTTGACTATTCGCAAAGAGGCTTCATTAAAGCCGTCCGCAAAGATGAGCTCTTGTTTGAGTACATCAAGGCTCAAGAGGGTAAAGCAGGACGCAACTGCCGCGGCGAGTATATGATGCCAAAAGAGCCGACCGTTACTCACATGCCGACTTTTGGCGTTGATAGTACGATCAAGGTGATCGAAGATGAGACTCATATCGAGTATCGCGCCATCGAGAACGGTTACGTAGCCTTTGAGAACAAGAGATATCTGATCAAGACGGATATAGATATCAAAGAGATCAGCTTTAAGACAACGGGTTCCATCGCAACGAGTTTGGAGTCGGACGTAACGATCAACGTCAAAGAGAAGGACGCCCTTAAAGATGCCGTAGGAACGGGCATGGAGGTCGAAGTAAGCGAGATCGACGTAGAGGGGAATGTCGGTTCACATGCCCGAATAAGAGCACTCAAAGCCAAAGTGCAAGGGCAGACGCATAAGACATCGACCATACGTGCCGATTCGCTCGATATCAACATCCACAAAGGCAACGCATACGGCAAACACATCACCATTACGCGTTTAGAACACGGCGTGGTTGACGGCGATATCGTAGAGATCTCCCAAGCGCTGGGTGGGGAGATCCGAGCCAAAGAGGTGCTTATCGAACTTTGCGGCTCATACGTCAAAGCGACCTCCTCAAAGATCATCGAGATCAAGAAGATGCACGGAAGCGAGAATATCTTTACGATAGACCCTCTCTTGAAAAAAGATGCTCGACAAGGTTTCGGAGATAACGAAGAGCAGCTAAAAGTGCTGGAGAACGAACTCAAAGAGCTTCAAAAAGAGCTTGAGAAATATACAAAGCTCGTGAATGAGAACATGGCGGCTTATAATGACGTCAAAAAGCGCTTGGTACACTACAAGAAAAACGGCGTCAAGATGCCCGAATCGTTTGTAAAACAGTATAAGCAGTTCAAGGCGCTTCAAGAGAGGCTGGACGAAATCAAGCTCACCGCCGATCAAAAAAAGGAGCGTCACAAGTCGTTGGCTTCAAAAACGGCTACCTTCCAAGAGAACATCTTTAATGCGAGAGTTATCAACCGTGATAGATGGGTCGGGCATAACGAGATCATCTTTAAGCTGATAGAGCCGCCTATAGAGGTGAAGTATTCCCCTCCCGAGGGCTCAAGCGGGCGAGTATTCGGTTTGGTGCAAGTAGAAGAGGGAGTCTTTGAGATACAGGTGGTTGATGAGTGATAGTAGGATTAAAAGGAGTAGTGCTCTATAAAGAGCCAAACGTAATACATTTAGAGGTGAGAGGGGTCGTTTATGAGGTCTTTATCTCGCTTCAGAGCTTCGCATCGCTGGGAAGCGGCGAGATATATCTGCACACCTCGCATATCATCCGCGAGGATGCGAATCTGCTGTATGGATTTTTGGAGATAGCCGAGAAACGTATGTTTGAGCGGCTCATCAAGATCAGTGGAGTTGGGCCGAAGGTGGCTATGGCTATCTGTTCGACGCATACACCCTCAAAATTTGCAACGATCATAAACAATAAGGATGTTAAAGGGGTGCAGCAGGTTCCCGGAGTGGGGCCAAAGAGTGCGGGACGGATATTGGTCGAGCTCAGCGGTTTTGATACCGAACTGATAGCCACGCCAAACAGCGAACAGAGCCTGGCATATAATCAAGCGGCAGAGGCGCTAGAGGCGCTTGGATTTAAAAAAGAGAAGATATCAAAAGCACTGAGCGAGTGCAGCGGTGATGACACTGCAGCACTTGTCAAGGGTGCACTTAAACTACTACAAACTCTATAGAGAAGGAAAAATATATTGAAGTTAAACATTCTATTCGGCGGTGCAAGCTACGAGCATGAGATCAGCATTGTGAGTGCTATTACGGTCAGAGAGAAACTAAGCGGGTTTGATCTGAGTTTTATTTTTTGTGATCAAGACCACACCTTTTATGCGATACCGGCGGAGAAGATGAAAGCAAAGACCTTCTCAAACGGTGAACATAAAAAGATGCCAAAACTTTCGCTCAAGCAAGGAGCATTTGAGAGTAAAACGCTCTTTTCAAAGAGCGAGATCAAAGGGACGGTTCTCAACCTCATTCACGGTGCCGACGGTGAAGACGGGAGTATAGCGGCACTGCTTGATTTCTACTCTATCAAATATATCGGCCC
>JACXUD010000083.1 GCA_014764025.1 Campylobacterota bacterium
CCGAAATATTTTATCTCGTGTATGTGGGCTTGGTCTATATAGAACGAGGGGCGCTCATTTGCTTCGCCGTAAGGCTCGAATGAGTCGAGTATGTGAAGCAGCTCATGGTCGATCTCGCTGCTCTTTAAAATACCGATAACCTCATAGTGAGGGATAAACGCCCTTTCGTCAAGCTCTTTGGCGCTTTTGTTGATCGCTTCTCTGAATTTTGGTATATCCTCAACCTTAAGCCCTAGACCGGCAGCCATTTTATGACCGCCGAATTTGGTCAAAAGGTCGGAGTTCGCTTTAATGAGCTCGTGGATATTCACATCGCCGATACTGCGCGCACTCCCTTTGGCACTCTCGCCCTCTATGCTTAGAACTATTGCAGGCTTGCCAAAACGCTCCGTAAGTCTTGAAGCAACAATTCCTACGACGCCTTCATGCCAATCTTCACATGCCAACACTAAAATGAGATCATGCTCATATTCACATGCCATCTCCAAGGCCTCTTTAGTGGCCTCGGCTTCCGTCTCTTTTCGCAGTTCGTTAAGGCGATTCAATCTTTCAAACTGTGCGTAAGCCTGCTCTATGGTCGTTGCCGTGAAGAAATCGAGGGCCATGCTTGCATCCTCCAAGCGTCCTGCGGAGTTGATCCGAGGTGCGATCTGAAATGCTATATCCTCCGATGAGATGGCGGATTTATTGAGAAAGTCTCGGATGACTACGGATGATGGGCGAGAGGAGTGCATGATCTGTTTAAGACCGTCTTTGACGATGGTGCGATTGATGTCGATGAGCGGCATGATATCGGCAATGATAGCGATGCAGAGGATATCAAAAAAGCTGCGCATATCGATGTTTAAGGCAAGCTCCTTCTTCACAAGCGCTAGCAACAGCCAAGCAACTTGCGCTCCGCAGATATCTTTAAAGGGATATTCACATGCCATAAGTTTGGGATCGACGATGGCGAAGGCTTCGGGCAACACGTCGAGCGGGGTATGGTGGTCGGTGATGATAAGCTCAATTCCGCGCTCTTTGCAAACTTCTGCGGCACGAACTGCCGTTATGCCGTTATCGACGGTGATGACAAGGTCGGCATTGACGCGGGCAAGTACGTTTTCGCTAACGCCGTAGCCGTCATTAAAGCGATTCGGTATGATCGCTTCAAGCGGATAGGGGATTTGGCGAAAGAAATCGACCGTGATGGCAGTAGCGCTTACGCCGTCCACATCGTAATCGCCGATAAGGGTGATTTTTTTGCCCGCTTTGATCGTATCTGCTATCTTTTTGGCGGCCTTTTGTGCATCTATGAGCCGGGTAGGGCTAGGTATGTCGGAGAGTTTTTTGTGTCCCTCGCAAAAGCGCTTGGTTAAAAGCGCCTTCAGAGAGGCTTTGTCAAGCAGTTTATAGTGACTGTGCGCTTGCATCGAGAGTTGCCTTTACAAATGCAAGTATTGAAGGGTTTGGAGTCTGAAGACGTGAGGTGAATTCCGGATGGAACTGTACACCGAGGAACCACGGATGGTCTTTGATCTCTACGGCTTCGATGAGCCCGTCCGATTCGCCTGTTACCACCATGCCGGCATCTTCGAGTGCTTTGCGGTATGTAGGGTTTGCCTCGTATCGGTGGCGGTGGCGCTCATGGATGAGTGTCTCGCCGTTGTAGGCAGCGCGTAAGAGCGAGCCCTCTTTTGTCTCACACGGATATTCGCCAAGACGAAGCGTTCCGCCCATCGGCGAGTGGTGCGTGCGAAGCTGTGTGTTGCCGCTTTGATCCATAAAGGTATCGATGAGGTAGATCATAGGGTATGGCGTATTTGCGTCAAATTCGACGGAGTTCGCACCCTCATAGCCAAGGACGTTGCGTGCATACTCTACAAGCGTGAGCTGCATACCAAGACAGATACCGAGGTATGGGATCTTGTTCTCACGTGCATATTTGATGGCCTGAATCTTCCCTTCGACACCGCGGTTTCCAAATCCGCCCGCAACAAGTACCGAGTCGCAGTCGCCAAGAAGTGTTTCCGCGCCGACCTCTTCGATATTTTCGCTATCGACCCAGCAGATCTCAACACGTGTATCAAGGTGAGCACCCGAGTGGATAAGAGATTCGATAAGCGATTTGTATGACTCTTTGAGCTGCAGATATTTGCCGACAAAGCCTACAACGACACGATTTTTCGGCTGTACGATCTTTTTGACGAGTGAATCCCAAACTTCCATATCAGGGTTCAACTCACCGAGTGAGAGCTCTTTAGAGATAGGCCCAAGGATGTTTTGGCGCAGGAACGAAACCGGTACGTCGTAGATGGTCGCTGCATCAAGCGCTTCTATTACTGAATCGGTATTGACGTCACAGCTCATCGCAAGTTTTTTCTTGAATGTCTTTGGCAGCGGGTTCTCGCTACGCGCGATGATCATTTGCGGCGTGATACCGATACGGCGAAGCTCTTGAACCGAGTGCTGTGTCGGTTTTGATTTATGCTCGCCTGCCGCTTTGATGTACGGCACGAGTGTCACGTGAATAAAGAATGTTCCGGCTACATCCTCGTCATGCTTCATCTGGCGGATCGCCTCCATGTACGGTAATCCTTCGATATCGCCTACCGTTCCGCCAAGCTCTACGATGAGTATCTCATGCCCCTCGCCAGCCGCTTTGATACGGTTTACGATCTCGCCCACGATATGAGGGATTACCTGAATCGTTTGTCCAAGGTATCCGCCCGCACGTTCGCGCTCGATTACGCTTGAATAGACCTGACCCGTCGTGAAGTTGCTTGTCTTAAGATACGCCGTGTCCAAGAAGCGTTCGTAGTTTCCGATATCCAGGTCGGTCTCTGCACCGTCTTTTGTTACGAAGACCTCGCCGTGCTCTAGCGGGCTCATCGTTCCAGGGTCAACGTTGATATATGGATCGATTTTAAGCATCCCCACTTTTTTACCGGCATGTTTGAGGAGTGTTCCAATGCTAGCAGCCGTGATCCCTTTTCCAAGTGAACTCAATACCCCGCCGGTAACAAAAATGTATTTAGTCATGCAAAAAACTCCATAAGCTGTTTAAAATAAAGCCATTATTATATAATATAATGCCTTATAAAATTTGAAAGTCAATCATGGAAAACGCACTTCTTTACATAATAATTGCCCTTGGGATATCGATAGTTCTCAATCTTTTTTTAAAACGGGCAGGTATCTCGCAGATAATCGGCTATATTCTTACGGGAACGATTATCGTCTATGCGTTCGATCTTCGGCATGTGAATTCATCGCATACGTTAGAGTTGATAGGGGAGTTTGGGATCGTCTTTTTAATGTTTACGATCGGTCTTGAGATATCGCTTGCAAAGATGGGAAGCATGAAAGAGGAGATATTCGGCAACGGTATCGCGCAGGTCGTAACTACTGCCATTGTGACGTTTTGTATTGCTCATTTTGCTTTTGGTCTCTCAAATCAGTCCTCTTTAATTGTCGCTTTTGCCTTTTCGCTCTCCTCTACGGCGGTGGTGCTCAGCTATTTAAAAGCGTCAAAAGAGATCTATAGCCCTTATGGGCAGAAATCGACCGGTATCTTGATCTTTCAAGATATCGCCGTGATCCCTATTTTGATCTTGATCAGTTTCATGACGATGCACTCGGGCAAGAGCGTATGGGTTGTCGTCGGCGAGACCATAGTGAGTGCGGCGGTTGTTGTAGGACTTTTGTTTGTGGTAGGTAAACGTGTTATCGGCTATCTACTTCATTTCTCATCTTCGTCGGAGTTAGAAGAGCTCTTTATGGGGAGTGTCCTCTTTATAGTCGTAGCAGCCTCTTTGTTGGCCCACTATATGGGTTTTAGCTACTCTTTGGGTGCGTTTGTTGCGGGGATGATCATAGCAGAGACGAAGTTTCATCATAAGGTCGAATCCGACATAGCGCCGTTCAAAGATATCTTGCTTGGGACATTCTTCGTTACGGTGGGTATGAAGATCGACGTAGCACTTCTGTTTGATAACATGCATATCATCGTGGGGCTCTTTGTGTCGATATTCTTGGTTAAAACCACGCTTATCTATCTGATCTTGCGATTTCGTTCACACCACTCCACCTCTTTGAAAACGGCACTTGCGCTCTCACAAGTCGGAGAGTTCTCATTCGTTATCTTCGCGGTTGCAAGTATGGGCGGTATCATCAACGATAATCTCGTTCAGCTGTTGATTCTGGTGGTTATCTTTTCGATGGTCATTACACCGTTCTTTATCTCGAAAATTGGAAGGATCGTCGAGTTTTTGAGCAAAGAGAGCGATGCTATCTCTTCGGACTATTCGTTGCTGGCAGGTAGAAAAGATCACGTGATCGTCTGCGGCTATAGTGTTGTGGGAAAATTCGTAGCGCGTCAGCTTGATGACTTAGGGGCATCGTATATAATAATCGATAACTCTCCAAAGCATGTGAAAGAGGCATTAGAAGATGATTTAGAGGCGTATTTGGGGGATATGTCCAAACGCTCTATTTTAGAGGCGCTTCATATAGAGAAGGCTGCAGGCGTTATAGTAACACTTGATAATGCGGATAAAAAGCGTATGATCTGCGAAGGGGTGCTCGCACATACCAAAACGGCAAATCTGGTCGTAAAAGTGACCTCATTGGAAGAGAAGGAGAAGCTCTCTGATCTTGATATCACCTTTATGGTTGACGGCAAGTTAGAGGTGGCACGCGTTCTAGTCGAAAGACTTTTATCGTGCCGTTTAAAGAAGCTCTATTAGAGGATTAATCCTCTTTTTTCTGCTCTGTTACGAGCCATTGGAGATAGTTGATACTCCAAGTTAAATCAACGAGTGCTTCGTCAATGCCCGGTTGAGGTGATGTGAGATGCTCTTTGACCTCTTTGAGACGCTGTTTGAGGTAGTTGGCCATGGAGTAGTAGAGATTGAGTGAATTATCGTCTTGCGCTTTGTTGATCTCATCTTCAAGATTTCTGATGAGCTCTTGCTCATTTGGAAATATATTCCCCGCTTTGCGGATAGTCCTTTGAACCTTTTGAAGATGTTTTATATCTACTTTGAACTTTGACTCTATCTCTGACATTTAGTTACCTCTTGAACCCGGTTTGATCGCTTCGCTTCCCGCTTTGCACATAGGGCACTCATCCGGAGCGTACATCTCAAACGTAAAGTCTGCAAGTGCGAAGAACGGGATCTCTTGCGGCAATTTGCAGTTTGGTTTTGTGGTTACGTCGCTGTGCTCACGTTTGCAAAAACCGCGGTTTGCAAGTGCGGCAACGGCAACGATCTCTCCCCCTAGCGATTTGACGACGGCAGCAGCCTCCATCGCAGAGCCTCCCGTCGTGATGATATCTTCACACATAAGCACTCTTTCGCCTTTGCTTACCTCAAAACCGCGACGAATAGACATCTCTCCATTGACGCGCTCTGCGAAGATATAGCGCACGTCAAGTGCTTGAGCCAAGGCATAGCCTGCGATAAGGCCGCCGAGTGCAGGAGCGCAAACGGTATCGACTTGCACGCCGCTTGCTTTGATCTGTTTTGCAAGCTCCGTGGCAAGCATAGTTGCTGTTTTAGGATCCTCTAAAACTTTCGCCGATTGCAGATAGTATTGCGAGTGGTTGCCTGAGCTAAGTTTAAAATGCCCCTCAAGCAGTGCATTTGCATTCATATAAATTTGTTTGATATCCATGGGTATTCCTTGAGTGTATGTAAGGTCGTTATGAGAGCACCAAAGGTGCCGAGCCCTCCATCGAGGAGAACGAGCGTTTTGCCGTCTAGACGAATTAGACTTTGAGTATCTCGACTTCTTTCTCTTTCAAGATGGCTTCGATCTTCTCTATATGTTTGTCGGTGATCTTCTGGATGTTGTCTTGAGCGGATTTTGACTCGTCTTGAGTGATCTCTTTATCTTTCTCAAGTTTCTTGATCTTGTCGTTCGCCCCTTTACGGTCGTTTCTTACGGCGACTTTTGCGTGTTCGCCCATCCCTTTCATCTGCTTTACGGACTCTTGGCGTTGCTCTACGGTCATAGGCGGAAAGAAGAGTTTGATAACCGAACCGTCATTGTTTGGATTTACACCGATATTTGCTTTAGCGATTGCATTCTCGATTGTTCCAAGAAGGTGTTTTTCCCATGGAGAGATAACGATCGTCGTTGCATCCGTAGCGATGACCGAGCCGACTTGATCGATCGGTGTCGCTGTTCCGTAGTAGTCAACTTTGATATTGTCAAGAGCAGATGTTGTAACTTTACCAGTTCTTAGAGTCTTGAACTCTCTTTGCATATGCTCGATGCTAGCTTTCATTTTTGCTTCGCACTCGCTATAGATCTCATTTAGCATGATGAATTCCTTTAGGTGATGAAAAATAGTGGCGTAATTTTAGCAGTTTATAATTTAAAAAGGGTTTTATGAAGGGGAAATAGTGCCCTTTGGGCAACTATTTCGTAGTGTTTGTTTCGACTTTTACCGTAGGCGCAGCGATATTCGTCTCTGTCACGAGTGTATCTACTACCGAATTTGAGCTCTCTTGTGAGTAGAGGTAGCCAAGAGTGAGGGTATTGACGACAAACAAAAAGCCGATCAAAAATGTCGTTTTTGCCAAGAAGCTGTTTGCGCCTTTTGCTCCCCAAACTGAATCATTCGAGCCGCTGTAAGCGCCTAGACCGATGCTTGAGCTCTTTTGTAAAAGTACTGCGATGGTAATAAGAACGACCAAAACAATCTGAACAATGAGTAAAAAACTGGTTGTCATTGGTGATTTTCCTAAATAAAAAAGTGGCGAATTATATCCAAAAAAAAGTTATATTACAAAATTCGCTATAATTTCAAAAAAGGTTATGGATAGATATGAGTAGATTTAAAACACTTTTGGCCGTAGGAATCGCAGTGCTCTTAATAGGCTTTTTTATGCTCTCTCGAATACAAGAGCCAATGTCGCCATCGCACAAAGTCGTCAGTGTTACGACTTTTGCTCTCTATGATATTGTAAGAAATCTTGCACCAAAAGATGTCGAAGTCTATATGGTTTTACCGTTCGGTGCAGACATTCACGCATACGAACCGACACCAAAGAGCATGGCAAAAATCGAATCGAGTCTGCTTTTGATAAGCAGCGGTGCGGGGCTTGAGCCTTGGCTGGAGAGTGTCGGAGCGAATCAAAACCATATCGACGTGAGTCGGCATGTGAATTTGCTGCATAACGAGCACGGATGTGAGCATGAAGGGCATCATAATGACGCCCATGAAAGCCGGATAGATCCCCACTATTGGCTTTCAATCAAGAATATGAAATCGGCTACCGAACTTATAGCCTCTTTGTTAGAGAAAGAGTTTTCACATGCCAAAGAGAGTATAGAGACTCAAAAAAATATCTATATCAAAAAGCTTGATGAGCTTGATATGGAGTATAGAGTTAGGATTCAAGATTGTGAACAAGAGCGCATCTTCGTAAATCATAATGCATTTGGCTACTTGGCGCATGAATATCACTTTGAAGTTGAGTCGCTTTTGGGACTTTCGTCGGACGAACAGCCAAGCGCAAAGCGAATGAGCGAGCTTGCATCACATGTGAGAGAGGATCACATCAAGACGATCTTTTTTGAGTCTTTCTCAAACTCAAAAGCTATGCAGAGTGTAGCCGATGAGCTTCATGTGAATATTGAGGTACTTGAGCCGTTAGCGAACGTCTCGGAGAAAAATGCACAATCGAGTTATATCGATTTGATGCAACAAAATCTAGACAAGATAGCAAAAGCGTTAGAGTGCAGATGAGATTTAAAGTCCCGATCTTTGATGTAAAAAACCTCTCATATACGGTTCGTACGCAAAAAATCCTCTCAAATATCTCATTTGAGATATTCAATGCAGAGTATATTGCTATTATCGGTCCAAACGGAGGTGGAAAGACAACATTGATTCGTCTTTTGTTAGGACTTGAAAAACCTAGCGCCGGCGAGATCCGAATATTCGGCAAAAAGCCCTCTGAATTCAAGGCATGGCACAAGATAGGGTATGTCCCTCAGCGTGCTTCATTGGTTGATTTGAAGTTTCCGGCAACAGTCGAGGATATCGTAAAGATGGGACTTATCGGTTCTCAAAAAGGCTTTTCGCTCTTCTTTAAAGATACGAGCGGACTCGTGAAAGAGGCTATGCAGAAGATGGATGTCTATGAACTCAAAGAGAAGATGAT
>JACXUD010000324.1 GCA_014764025.1 Campylobacterota bacterium
GCGCTCAAAAATTGAAACTCCGTACCGTTGATAAGCGGGCTGTTCATCCCCACAAGTTCACTCAGATAGTAGTCGGCTCTATCGACATCTTGCAGATAGAGGTAGGCAGAGGCGAGCGGAATATAGAATCCCGGGCTCAAGTCCGCCGTATTGCTAAACTCGTTGACAAGCGTCATCAGTTCAGAGACGAGATTGTTCTCCATAAAGAACCAAAAGAGAGAGGACTTCGCATTAAAGTTGCCGGGGTCTATCATGAGCGCTTTTTGCAAAGCGGCCAGTCTGAGTTCGTTTTGGTTGTAGTGTGCATAGACCTTCGCCTTGATGATCCAATAGAGCGACTCATTCTTGAGCGGAGAGTCGCTGCTATCTATATCTTCAATCGTTGTTCGCAGTTCATCGAACTCATTGGAGTCCAAAGCGGCGTTGGCATAGCCGTAAAAGAGATAGGTGATCTTGAACTTCTGATAGACCTCTTTGGATGCGCGTGACGCAACCGTGATATCATCTTTTTGATAGACATAGATGATGCGCTCATAATCCACAAGCCTCGCACTCTCCAGCAGCATCAGGTTTTTAGAGGCACCTGCACCGCGTTTATAGTCTTGAACGTACCAGCTCAGATCGCTCAGCATCTCATTGTATTTGATATTCTCGAAACGCTCGGGGTCTTTTGTCTTCAAGAGGCTCTCGTAGGCATGCTCCATATCGCGCTCGAGATAGTAGTAGTAGGTCACTAAAATCGTATTTTCCAGTGTGTATTCATCATGAGCGTCAATGATATCGACGATCTCGCGTGCACTCTCAAGCTCGCCGAGATCGATATAGATACGAAGCATTCTTGTGAGCAAGCCCCTCTTCGTAGGGTCTTTGTCGAACTCCTCTTTGAGTATGCGTGCACTCTCTTCTGTCTTTCCCGTCATGGAATAGACGAAAATAAGCGTATCGAAATTCTTCTCAGTCGGCTCTTGGCGCACCTTTTCGGTAATATACTGCTCGATTTTGTCGTATTGATAGATACTGATTCCGTATGTGATCAGCTCGTTTCGAAGCTTTTCGTTTTTATCGACGTTGTACAAAAAGATCATATGATCCATCGACTCGTCATACTTCCCCAGCCACTTGGCCGTCTCTCCCCTCTTTTGGTTCCAGTAGTATGAGTTAGGGTGTTTTTTATACCCGATCGTGGCAACCTTGTAAGCATTCTCTATATCTGCGCTATATAAAAATGCTTGCAACATCAACACGAGCTCTTCATCGTCTTTGGCATAGTCTTTGTAGGTAAGAGGCTGGGGCGCTCTGCTCTTAAGCGAAGCCTCCTCTTTTGGCTTTGGCATGTGAATATCCTCTTGCATCCCCTGTTGCACCGTGATCTTGTTATCGAATCT
>JACXUD010000084.1 GCA_014764025.1 Campylobacterota bacterium
TTCTCCAAGATCTCGATGATGCGCTATGAGTTTATCATCACGCTGACACATAAAAAGCTTGCGCAAAAGCAGAGCAGCAGTCTCGCCACGGCCGCACAGCTCAGCAATCTCGGACAGATCCTCATCGCCAAAGAGCTCAACGAGACGAAAGGGGTCGATGAGTTCATGACGCTCTCAAAATCTTATGGCGTACGCTACGCCGAGGAGCATATGCTTGCGACGACGACCAACAGCGTAAGCGCTCAGATATTACGCTTTTGGAAGCTGCCAAAGGAGATAATCGACATCATCCACTTTAGCGACAACCCCGCAGAAGCCCCCGAAGAGCTCCTCTTAAGCGCTCTGCTGAACCATTTGGCATGTGAGATATTCGAACTAGACGGCTCGCTCAATGCCAAGCTCTGCGAAGAGATGAAACTGATGCTGCGAAGAGCAGGATATTCACATGCCGAGATCATGAACGCGGCAAAACTGACCGTAGAGAGACTCAAATAAATATCGTCTCATCTGCGCACCACGACGCGAGCGCGGTGTCGTGCGTGATAAGCAGCATTCCCATCTTATCTAGATGCGAGACGATCATCTGCATCACCTCAAGTGCTATAACGTTGTCAAGTGCGCTTGTCGGCTCGTCAAGCAGCAGCAGATCGGGCTTCATCAGCATTGCACGCAAAATCGATGCGCGCTGAAGCTGCCCGCCCGAGAGCTGATGCGGAAGTTTCAAGAGCTGTTCGTATTCAAGGCTGAACTCATCAAGGTAGTGCTGCAACTCATCAAGCGGCGCGACATCCTCTATTTGATTCAAAATTGTATAACTCGGATGAAACGAGCTGTAGGGGTCTTGAAAGACCTGCGAGAGCGAAGCGGCTCTAATAGTGCCGCCAAGAGGTTTGAGGTTGCCCAAAATGAGTTCAAAGAGCGTGCTTTTTCCGGCACCGCTCGCACCCACGATCGCTTTTATCTCGCCTTTTAAGAGGCTAAACGAGAGATCTTTAATGAGTATCCTCTCTTTGGTGTATCCAAAAGTGAGGTTCTCTATCTCAAGGATATTTGACATCTATTTCGTAAGTGCGTGGTAGTTTTTTGCAAGCTCTTTGTAGAGTGCGTCGGGTTTAATGTCCGCATTCTCATCCCAAATGCGTTTCATCACCACGTTATCCTCATCGCCGTTCCACACCTTAATATATGTGCCCTCTTTGTAGCCGTTATCCTGACGGAACTGGTTGAGGATGTTCTTGCCCACATAGAGACGATAGAGACTCTCTAAGTCGAGTCCGCTCATCACCACGAGGTCAAAAAAATCCGCTATAAGTGCATCAAGCTTTAGATTTCCGCGCTCAAGCACATGAAGCATGACCGACTCTACCTTCTCCATCACGACCGTTGTAGGCGCAAATTCGCCTGCGCTTTGCGAGAGCTGTTCAAAGCTCGGAAGCTGCGAGATATTGATAGCCAGATCCTCGATGGTGCCCATCATGGCTCTCTCATACTCTTCGATGGCAAGGCTCATAATGAAGTGCCAAACGTCCACGACCTCTATCTGCAGGTTGTCCCAATCGGGCTGGGCAGCGATATTCTTCCAGTGTTTCCATGCAAAGCTATCGATCATCTCTGCACTCTCCATATAGATACAGCGTCGCCAATTGATTGTTTTGCCGTTTTTTGTGACACCTTTGACCCAATTTTCGCCGTTTGTAGAGATGTTGAGCTCGTTTTGAAGCTGCAACATGAGTAGTATCTTATCCATCGTCACTTCTTTAAAAAATTTTCGGCTATTTTACCCTATATGCTACAATACCCCACTTAAAAACGGGAGCGGCATGTGAAAAGAATCAACTGCAGACGGTGTGAGCACTACTTTGTGACTTGGGAGCCCTCAAAACCTCACGGTTGCCGCGCTTATGGCTTTAAATCCTTTGCCATCCCATCACTGGTGGTCTTTCAAAGTTCCGGGAGCGACTGCAATTTTTTCAAAGAAAAACCGCTTCAGAAATAGTCTACAGCGTTTTGTTCCATAGAAGCTTTTTACCGAATCCCAGCGTGTTATCGGTCATCTTAAAGGACTCCACTTCAATTCTCCAAAGCTTAGGCGTCATCGCCGCGGCATAGGGGAAACGTGTCAGATATATCCTCTTTGCCTCATCATCTTTTGCATGTGAAAAGTGCCCTTTGAACTGCACGCCTTGGATCTTGCCTACTATCTTCGTCTCAAGATAGATATTGCCGGCGACTTGAGGGTTTTGCATAATATGGGCTATGTGGGTGGTCGTATCGCTGCTGGCGACTATAAAGGTGTTTGTTTGTTTATCGTAAGCGTAAAAGAGCGAACAGACCGAGAGCTCGTCGCCGCTCATGGTCGCCAAACTCATCACATGGTGTTTGGCTAAAAATGCAGATATCTTTTGAAGATCTTGGCTCATCTATATTTTTTATAGAGAAAGCTCTCCATATCTTCGGCATCCGTGATGTCGCGTTTCTCCATCATCATTTTGCCCAACTCATCGTTTGCCAGCGTCTCATAGACGTCAAAGGGGCTTGTCATGTTATAAAAGCTCTTTAAAAAATCGAGCAGAATCATAAAATTATCATCCCGATGCGAGTGGCTTTTAAACTCTTTGTACTGATCCCAGTTAATTCGTATCACGGCTCTCTCCAAATCGTTTTTTTAGGGCACTCTCTAATCCCCCAAGCAGAAGCGACATTTTATCATCTGCGAGCGCAAAATTCAACCTCATAAAGCCGCTCCCCTCACGAGAGAAGCTGATTCCCGCCGATAACCCGAGCTTTGCCTCGTAAATGAAAAAATCGCGCAGCTCCCTATCGCGCAGACCCATACCGCGGCAATCCAGCCACGCCAAGTAGGTCGCCTCAAGCGGATGCAGTTTTATGGCATGTGAATATCGCTCACATAGGGAGTATAGCTTTGCGTGGTTCTTTTGTAGATGCAATTTTAACTCCGCCAGCCACTCGCCGCCCTCTTCATAGGCACTTTCACATGCCGCGTGCGAGAGCGAAGAGCCTTGTGCGAAGTGGATCTTTTTATAGGTCGGCATAAACTGCTCTTTAATTTCGCTATCTGCAAAGACGATGCTGCTGATAGCAAAACCCGCCATATTGAACGTCTTGCCCACCCCTATCGCCGTTATGACGCGCTCTTTTGCCCCTTTTAAATTCAAAAGCGGCATGTGAATATGCGGCGCAAAGACCAAGTCGCAATGCACCTCATCGCTGAAAATCAATATTTCGTGCTTTTTGCAGATCGCCAAGAGTCTCTCTAACTCTTCATTACGCCATGCTCGACCTACGGGATTGTGCGGATTGCAAAGCAGCAGCAGTTTTGTACTTGGCGTAATTTTGGACTCCAAATCCTCAAAATCCATCTCATAGATGCCCTCTTCATTTTGGCGCAGCGGATTTTTGATAAGCTCTCTCTCATGCTCAAGCACCGAGTGAAAAAAGGGCGGATAGACGGGAGTCTGTACGATAACGCCATCCCCTTTTTGGGTAAAGGCCTCTATGATCGCGTTCATGGTCGCCACGACCGAGTGCGAATAGAGCATAAGCTCTGGATCGTACTCTGCACCGTAGCGCTCACGCATCCACCGGCTTTGCGTTTCAAAGAGTGAGAGCGGCACCTCTTCATACCCCATCACACGCTGCTCTAGCTTCTCTCTGACCGCTTTAAGTACACACGGCGGCGTATCGATATCCATATCGGCCACCCAAGCAGGCAAAACGTCATGGGTTCCAAAGAGTTTTTCGCGAAGTGCATACTTCTCGGCGTTGGTATCTTTGCGGCAGTGCGACGTGCTAAAATCAAACGCCATCGAATCTCCACGCCTCCAAGATATACCCATCTATCTCTTTTTGCTCTAAAGTGCCGAAACCTTTTGGCATGTGAAGAGGGTGCTCTTTTGGCGACAACGATATAAAGAGTCCGCCTTGTACCAAACGTACTTTCAGCTCATCGGCAAATCGCTCGGGCGAGACGTAACGCTCTTTGAGGTTTACAAGCACGATGGCGTCATAGCCGCCGAAGTTTGGCTTGAGGTTGTTCATATCCCCCTGCCAAAAATCTATCTTGTGTGCATTCGCTTCAAGCCCCAAATTCGCAAGGCTATATTCACGATTCTCACATGCCAAAACTTCGCCATTTTGCAGCTTCACAGCCGCATCGATAAAGCGTGCCGAGGCGTCAAGCGCTTCGACTTGAGTAAAATATTTCGCAAGCTCGAACGCACCCCGCCCGCTGCCGCATCCCATCTCTAAGATCTTGGCATGTGAATTTGCATACCCCTGTGCCATTTGAGCTATCTCGCCGAATATCTCCGTGCTGTACCGAAACACGATATCGCGCGCAACATCTGCATCCATTCCCGTTTTGGAGTTTGGTGCGGGGTCGAATTCGGCATGTGAAATAACGTAGCGAAACCCTGCATGCTGGTAGAAGTGGCGGCGAAAGGCGTAGCGCGAGTGCTTCATTATCAGGTTGCCGCTGCTCGCCCACGAAGAGCCAAGAATAAGCCCATGTTTGTCATCATAGGTCGGCGTGGTGAAGTCATCATAGGCGCGGTGTACCTCAAACCCCTCAAAAGCAAAAATCGGCGTGCGGCTCCACTGCCACACATTGCCGATAATATCGCCAAACTCGCCGAACATAAATCTATTGACAGCACACGAACCAAAGCCGTGGGCAAAGTTGATATTGGCATGTGAATCTAGCGGCAGATCGCCCAAAGCGGCATCCTCATAGAGCGCCATATACTCCGCTTCGCTCGGCAAGGTGTACTCTATGCCATCCTTTTGACTTTTGTATCTGCAAAACGCCGCGGCCTCAAGGGCATTGACCTCCACGGGCCAGCTAAGGGGCATCGAAATCTCTCTATCGTAGGCTCGGTAGCGCCACTCTTTACCGTTTTGCACCCAAAAGACAGGGTGTTTTGCACCGCGAATGGCAAGGAATTTCCGCCCCTCTTCGCACCAAAACGCTTCATTTTCATAACCGCCATCTTCCACAAAGGGCATATACTCGGCGTTGCTGACAAGATATTTTGAGGCACTAAAAGCCAAAACATCCTCTTCGTAAACCCCGTACTCGTTATCCCAGCCATAGAGGTTGTGCGTTCTCTCTTTGCCGAGTTTCACATGCCGAGCTTCTACGCTCACCATCTCATTTTTCGGTGCGTCGCTCAAATCTTCGCAGACGGCAAACTCGCTCTTTTGAGTGATGAACGATAGGGGCATCTGACGGTGCAGAACCGAAGAGGTCTCGATATGGATGCGTTCGTGCTCGATGCCCATGAGTATGATCCACATCGCATCATCCCACGTGATCGGCAACGTAAAATCAAGATTAGCTATAAAATCGTTCACGACCTTTCGAACAAGAGTACGGTACTCGCGCACCTCATCGACTTTTGGCCAGCTGTATCTTGAACCTTCAAGATCATCCCAGCTCATCTCGTCCACGCCCACGGCGAAGATAGACTCAAAGTGCGGATTGATGCGCTCTTTTAAGAGACCCATCATATAGAGTTTGTTGATGTAAAAGACCGCCGTATGGCCGAAATAGAAGATCATCGGGTGGCGTGTGGGTTCACTTTTTTTGTAAAAGACGGAGTCATCTTTTAAGAGTTCAAAAAGCTTTTCAAAAAGGGTAAATGTGTTATGAAAATAGTCGCTAATCTCTTGGCGTTTTTGCTCGACATCTTCACCGCCAAGAAGCGGCGGATAGATACTTATCTCTCTCAATGTAGACCTTTTTTAGAGCCAATTTTAGCATGAGCAAAGCAAAAATCAAAGCCCTTTTGTGTCACTTCGTCTCATAGCTTTGCGGATAGCGCATAATCGGCAGATACTCGGCGTCATAATTATCCCCGGTTTCATCTATCAGCGTCGGCACATTGCCCACTCCCCACAAAATCGTCTCTTGCGTATGGTATGGTCTATCGGTGATCGTCTCGCCGTAACTATAAGGCGTTGCATCTATATGCGTAAAGCTGCTATTGGCCTCACGATAGTATTTATAGGTAAAGATCGTCTCGCCAAAGTAATCTTTTCCCTTTTTATAGCGCTGTGTGGCAACCACTTTTCTATATCCCGTTGCCGCTTTGAGTGACTCTGCGAGTGTCGGATAGAGGAGTGCTGCTTGAATATACCCTTGGCTTGTAAGGTAATCTTTTTTAGCGGTGAACTCTCGCATAAGACGTAGGCGTCTCTCTTGAATACTCTTTAATTGCTCGACGCTCTCAAACTCCAAAGCAGGAAAGTTATCGCTATAACCGCCCTCCTTGGTGATCACACTCTGAAGATACGCCTCCATTGAAGCGGGCATCACGCCATACAGAGAGGCCCCTACGACATGGTTCAAAAACTTTCTATACTCGCCCACACCGGCATCTCTGTTTATCGGATCGCCTCGTTCTGCAAAGCCGGCACTCTCGTTCGATTCGGCATGTGAATTGCGTTTGTACCCCAGATAGTCCATCTCTTTATATCCAAGCTCGCCGGCAAACTTTCTTGAAAATGACCAGACCGTATCGATCGTGTTACCGGTTCCGGATGTGAATTGTGCCGGCTCAAAACCGTAACGTGAGCTGTGGCACCCCACACACTGCATCAGCTCTTCGGGCTCTTGAGCTCGAAGTGAGCCGTTTGCATCCTCGATAAATCCGCTCATCCACCATCCCGCACCGTTATCTATCCACGACTCGTCTTTATTATAGTAAAGCGGTGCGTTCTCCTCTTTGATAAGCGGCTCATCAGGGTAGTGCATCTGCCACTTGACCATGTAGCGAATCTCTTTAACCCTCTGTGCGCGTGTACCGGGAAATTTGGAGCTCACCCCGTCCGCATCCACATCCACATAATGCAGAGGGTGGGCAAACTCTGTTTGAAGCGGAAAGAGCCCTCGCAAAAGCGGCTCATCGCTCGCTTTGCCCACATAGGTCGTAGCGTTATTCTCTATCCTATCTTGGATCGCCTGCTCTAAAAGCTCTAAATTGTGTTTGTAGATATCAAGGCTGTATGAGCCGTTGTCATCTTGCATGAACTTGGGCGCCATGCGGATATAGACCCCGCTGACACTCCCGGTATGAGGCGTAAAGATACCGTATGGCATAAAGTTTATCGCTCTCCACCCCGTATTCAATCCGGCTTCATCGCTAAAGAGCGCCTCTTGCGCGTTTTGCGTTCGTACAAAACCGTCACTTTGTGCCGGCAACGCGCTTGGATTGAGTGCCGGAAATAGACGAAACGCATCACCCGCAACACCGCTGTCACTCTGCTTTGCGTCACCCTTTTTTCTGTTGTATGCCGCTTGCCAATTGTCGGTTTTGATGTAGCTTCGCATATCCCAAGCGCTCTCGTCAATACTTAACTTTGCAAAAGCCTCATCAAGTTTTTGGGGCAAAAGGGTGTTCTCCCACGGGTTGATATTTGGAGAGACGCCAAAGCGATCGGCTGCGCCAAAAGCGTATTCAAGCTGCAAATTGCCCAGATACTCATCTAAGCCCGCTTGGGGTGTCGTGTTGCCCATTTTTTGTTTGAACGCCGCGTTAGAGTGGCAAAAAAGACAGGCGTTTTGTGTTCCAAAAGAGGTTTCGATATAACACTGCGCCGGAATATTCGCATAAGGGTTTTCAAAGAGGGTACGCGCGCGAAACTCGCCTAGCATGGGAGCCGGTTTACTCACTTCACTCTCTAAGGCTTGCGTTGGCGATGACTCCGATTGACAACTGATAAAGAGAAACCCACCTAAAAAAAGTAAAAGAGTTGCCATGAAGTATTTTTTCAATTTATTGCCTTTTGTAGATGGATTTCAAGAGGTTTTGACCTCTTGAAAATCGGACTATTTAAGTCCCGGTATTCCGCCGATATAACCGAAGTTTGCGTCTGTTTTATTGATCATCGTACCTAAAACAGTTTTGTATGTATCAGGTGTCGTGCTTGTGAAGTCGGCATGGTGTTGTGAGTTACTCATAATATACGCGTGTCCGTTTTCATTCTCAACCACTTGCAAACCAGTACACTCGGCACCTGCAGGAACAGAGAGGATACGAGCAAGATTTTTCGTATCTACATTGTATGCCCATACGAAGTTGTTTGTGTGTGTACCGCTATCTTCACCGATAAAGAGTGTTCGCAT
>JACXUD010000325.1 GCA_014764025.1 Campylobacterota bacterium
TCGCCGCTGAACATCATCGCCCCGCATATTGCACGAACGGAGGCGTAAGCCATCTTCGGATTGCCTACATAGACCTCTTCGATGATGGTGTTGTCAAGATTGAGGCGGTTGATGTTGGTCTGCCCAAAGTGCGCCATCGCCGTTGCGGGGTGCATACGGATCTCGCCGCTGAGGCTTTTTAACTCGCCTGCGATGTTATTAAGCAGAGTCGATTTCCCTTTCCCGTTTTTCCCGATAATGGCAAGACACTCGCCCTTTTTCAGCGCAAAAGAGACATTTTTAAAGAGGATGTTATCGGGCGTATATCCAAATGTGAGGTTCTTGGCCTCAAGCATGATCTTTGCCGGGGTCTCTTGGTAGTTGAAGTCAAAATCAAGCGTAGCATCATGCGTGAGCTCTTCAAGATCATCCATCTTCTCGAGCAGTTTCATCTTCGACTGTGCAAGTCCTGCCGTAGCGGCGCGTACTTTGTTGCGGGCGATGAAATCCTCTAGCTCTTGGCGTTTTTTGAGCTGTGCGGCGCGCTCTTTCTCATAAAGTTCGTCGTTTGCGCCAAGCTGTGCATAGAACTTGTGCGTGTCGCCCTCGAGCATATAGAGGCTCTTGCGAACGATCCCCATCGTATGGGTCGAGACACTGTCCATAAAGGCGCGGTCGTGGGTGATGATGATGACCTCTCCCTCGAAGCTTTTGAGGAAGTTGCGAAGCCAGCGCATCGAGACGATGTCAAGGTAGTTGGTAGGCTCATCGAGCAACAAAAGATTGGGCTGAGCGATAAGCAGCTTTGCAAGGTTCAGACGGATCTGATAGCCGCCCGAAAAATCCGAAGGGGCGCGAAGCAGGTCATCTTGGGTAAAACCAAGACCAAAGAGAATTTTTTCAACTTTGTAGATATCCCACTTCTCATCTTCGCCAAGAGCCAGCGCGACCTCGTCGGTGATGGTCGCTTCTGTGAAGTGAAGGTGCTGTTTGAGCGCACCGATGCGGTACCCTTTTGGGATGATGATCTCACCGCTATCAAAGTGCTCTTCGCCGAGAATCATCTTGAAAAGGGTTGATTTGCCGCTTCCGTTGCGCCCCACAAGACCTACGCGGCTGCCGGGGTTGAGTTTGAAGTTGAGGTTGCTAAAGAGCTCGCGGGATGCGAAGCTCTTTGTAAGATTGGAGATTTGTATCATAGTTATCCGTTAGGGCACCTCTAAAAACCCTAGATGATTTTTGCTTTAAGAGATTTTTTCTCTATCAAGGCGACGCGAAGAGCCATAGCCAAAGCTACGGCGATGAGCGGCAACGATGAGAGAGGAAAAATCTATAAAGCCCAAAGGGAAGGCAACTTTTTGAAAATTTCTTCGTCGGATTTCTCACTCTTAGCTTTGG
>JACXUD010000326.1 GCA_014764025.1 Campylobacterota bacterium
TTCCTCTTAGCTTTGGCTAGGAGGTGCGAGCCCCTCCTATAAATAGAGTAAAAATTGCTCCTTCTAAAATCGCACGTAGAGTTTTTAGAGGTGCCCTTACATTCTAACGACTCTAGCTTTAAATATCTCATAATCTGCTACCATAGCTCTATGAAAACAGAGCTAGTGTGGAAAAACAAAATGAGTGCAGCCTTGGCGGCAAAAGAGGCGTATGCGGGTGAGGATATCCCTTTTATGGAGGGTGATATGCTCATAGAGGCCGATAACCTCAAGGCGCTTCAAGCACTCCAAAAGAGCTATACATCCAGAGTTGACGTGATCTATATAGATCCGCCCTACAACACTAAAAACCATAAGTTCGACTATAGGGACGATTTTCGTAAAAGCGGCGAGGATTCACATGCAAGATGGCTTGATTTTATCTACCCTCGGCTTCTTTTGGCATGTGAACTCCTTAGAAACGACGGGGTCGTATTTATCAGCATAGACGAGGTCGAAGCGGCGCATCTGCGTCTTTTGTGCGATGAGATATTCGGCGAAGAGAACTTTATAGCACAGCTGGTGTGGCAAAAGAAGAGCAAAGCCTCCTATCTGCATAAAAAGGTGGCGCGTGTCTGTGAATATATACTCTGCTATGCAAAAGATGCCGCAAAGGTCGAGCCGCTGAGGTCAAAGAGCAGGGTGCAAAGACGCTCTTATCCGCTGACGTCGCGATACAATCCAAGACGCATAGTGACTTTTCCTGCAAAGAGCGTCTCTTTTGCCCTTAAGAGCTCAGTGATAAAAGCGGGTGACTACTCCGATAAGAGTCTATACTGCAGACTTCTCGACGATATTACCATCAAAGATTCGCAAAATGAGCGTAGCTTTCGCATCGACTCCTCTTGGCGCTACGGCGAGCCCTTTATGTCCGAGCTCTTTGCCTCCGATGCACAGATTCGCATCGCCAAGCTTCCCATACGCCCGACCTTTATCAAAGATGTTTCACATGCCAAGATGCTTTCAAATCTTCTGCTTAAAAGCCAAGGGGTGCCCACCTATGAGGATGCCAGTAAAAAGATGGTCGAAGAGTTCGGGTATGAGCTCTTTAGATCGCCAAAACCCGTTGCACTGCTACGGCTGCTTCTGGACTCCGTTTCACATGCCAAAAAGCGGCTGCTGGTTTTGGATATCTTTGCGGGCAGCGGCACCACCTTTGAAGCGGCGATGGAGTCGGCATGTGAGAATAAGATAGAGATAGAGACGATTCTCATTCAATCGAGCGAGGCGCTCTCAAAAAATAGCGAGGCGTATCGCCGCGGAGAGCGCACGATTTACGAGATATTTGAAAAAAGGGTGGAGTCCGTATGTAGAAAATATGGGCGAAACTTTGAG
>JACXUD010000327.1 GCA_014764025.1 Campylobacterota bacterium
TTGCAGATAGATAAGCAAATCATCTTTGCTAAAGCGTTCCAGCGTCTTTTGCACAAGCTCAGAATCGCCATCATAACGGCTTGCATCGACATGAACGTTTGTTATGTTACACTTGCCGCCGCCTGAGATCTTTATCTTTTTGGCGACTCTCTCATTCCCCTCTATTATGGCTACCGTGAGCCTTTTGTCCAGATGCGCGGCACACATAAGCCCGCTTGCACCCGCACCCAAAATTATTACGTCATACTTTTTCATGAGGGCATTGTACGATATAATTACGAAAATTTTAATCATAAAGATAATCCATGAGCAACAAACTACACATCGTCTCTTTGGGATGCACCAAAAATCTTGTCGATACCGAAGTTATGCTGGGCAAACTCAAAAACTTCACACTGACTGATGACAAAGAGGAAGCCGACGTCATCATCGTCAATACCTGCGGCTTTATCGATGCGGCCAAAGAGGAGTCTATCAATACCGTCCTCTCGCTTCACGATGCGCGCAAAGAGGATTCGCTTCTTGTTATGGCGGGGTGCCTCAGCGAGCGATACAAAAAAGAGCTTGCTCTTGATATGCCCGAAGTCGATATCTTTACGGGTGTAGGTGATTATGACAAGATCGACGAGCTGCTTTTAGAAAAAAAGAGCCGCTTTAGCGAAGCCGTTTACCTCATCGACGGTGCTGAACGCGTCGTAACGGGCTCAACCTACCACGCCTATATCAAGCTCTCCGAGGGGTGCAATCAGGCGTGTAGCTTCTGCGCCATCCCTTCATTTAAGGGCAAACTCAACTCACGCAACCTCGACTCGATCGCACGCGAGGTCGAGGGGCTTGTAGCAAAAGGGTATTACGACTTTAGCTTTGTCTCTCAAGACAGCTCATCATATCTGCGTGACCAAGGGATCAAAGACGGTTTAACACTCTTGATCGACAGAATCGAGCTTATCGAGGGTGTCAAAAGTGCGCGTATTTTGTACCTCTACCCATCGACGACGAGCTTCAAACTCATTGATAAGATCGGTGCGAGCAAGATATTCCACAACTATTTCGACATGCCTATCCAGCACATCAACGACGATATGCTCCGTATCATGAAGCGCGGTTTTGGCAAAGCAAAGACCGTCGAACTCTTAGAGCGTATGAAAGCGCTCCCGAACTCATTTTTACGCACCAGCTTCATCGTCGGCCATCCGGGCGAGAGCGAAGCGATGTTTGATGAGATGTGCGAGTTTGCCGCCTCATTCGGGTTTGACCGCATCAACGTCTTTAGCTACTCCGATGAAGAGACCACAAGCGCATTTGAGATGGAAGATAAGATCGACGATGAACTTAAAGCCCAGCGTGTAGAGATCCTTGGCAATATCGCAAA
>JACXUD010000085.1 GCA_014764025.1 Campylobacterota bacterium
AAGTATATCGAGGAGAGTGCCGGTACGCAGTTTGATCCAAAACTGGTCGAGCTCTTTTTGCTCAATATCGAGTGCTTTTTAAATATACTCAAAAAATACGGCGAAGATGAGTATAAGCCTGGATATTGCAAAGTTTACAATAGATAGCCTCTTAATCTTTTATTAATTCATATAAGTTAGAATGGTGCCATGAAAAAGATATTGATGATTGAAGATGATTTAGAACTCGCAGAGATTCTAACCGAGTATTTGGAGAAGTTGGACTTTGAGGTCAAAACGGAAGATGACCCTTTTAAAGCGGTCAGTATTTTGAAACTAGAGCCTTTTGATCTGGTAATTTTGGATTTGACCCTTCCGGGTATGGACGGACTAGAGGTCTGTGAAGCGATTCGCGAACGTCAAGATATACCGATCATAATCTCATCGGCCAGAAGCGACCTCACGGATAAGGTAAAAGCGTTGGAGCTGGGTGCGGACGACTATCTGCCAAAGCCATATGATCCAAGAGAGCTAGAGGCTAGAATATACTCCGTGCTTCGTCGCTACGCGGCCAAAACCGAAGCGCGCGAAGATTCCAAAAGTGATTTTAAATGCGACCTCTCATCGATGAGCATCAGCTATAAAGGGAGAAATATCGACCTAACCAATGCAGAGTTCGGTATCCTCTCCTACATGATCCAAAAACAAGGCTTGGTCGTGTCACGTGAAGATCTCATTCACAATGTAAACGCCATCAATGAGGATTCGTCAAACAAGAGCATAGATGTTATGGTTGGGCGTATTCGCAACAAACTAGGAGATAAGACGCTTATCGAATCGGTGCGCGGCGTAGGCTACAAGCTCCTTCGATGAAGCAACATGCTGTTTTAATTACCGTCCTTTTTGCTCTTGGAGTGACGCTGCTGAGTGTCAGTATCGTCTTTTGGGAGTTCTACAAGGTCAATAAACAGCAGTATATCAATCACACATTCACAAAATACTCCATTATCACACAGATCTATCGCGAACACCTTCAGCGTGAGAGTTCAACTATCTTGCTCGAGGCCAATCTTGCGGTATATAAACTCAAAGTCATTAAAGAGAAAGTAGATGAAAAGATCATTCTCAAGAGTGCAAAAGTGCTTAAAAAAGAGGGTTTCCAGAGTGTTGACGAAGCCTTTATGATGAGCGGCGGCAGTATTGTAAGTCAGAAAGTGGTCAGTGATCTACGTGCGACGATGATGCAGTTTAAAGATAGTATCTACTTCTTTATCCAAACGCCAACAGGCTCCATTCTTATCGAAGATGAGGAGCTCAGCCCCTATAGACCCTGGAGTATGCTCTACTCATATACGACAATTATCGGGATTATCGCCATCTCTTACTATTTGATCTTGCAAAAGTTGCGGCCGCTTATTCGCCTAAGACGCAAAATAGCACAATACGGCAACGGAAACCTAAAAGTCTCGTTTCGCTCAAAAGGGAGTGACGAGATCGCATTGATTGCCAATGAGCTTGAGGCGACAAGGGTGAAAATCAATACCATTTTGGACTCCCGTACACTCTTTTTGCGCAATCTGATGCATGAACTCAAAACGCCTATCGCCAAGGGAACCATAGCGACGCAGATGCTCGATTCGGATAAGCAAAAAGAGCGTTTTACGTCGATATTCAAACGTTTGGAGTGTTTGATCAATGAGTTCGCCCTGATTGAAGAGGTGACCAATTTGGACGATAAAAAGGATTTTAAGGAGTATCGTCTCATCGATCTCATTGATGGAGCCATCGATATGGCGATGATAGAGAGAACTTCGATATGTATAGACGTAGAGCCGACGATCAAGCTTGTCGTGAACTATCGGCTCTATACGACGGCGATCAAGAATATGATCGACAACGGGATCAAATATTCCGACGATGCACATGTCAAGATCGCTTTTAAAGAGAACGAACTCTGTTTTGAGAGCAAAGGAGCCTGTCTTTCGCATCCGCTCTCATACTACATTGAACCGTTTACGAAAGAGAACCCCTCAAAAAACAGCTTTGGACTTGGGCTCTATCTTGTCGATTCGATCTTAAAAGCGCATTCGCAAGTGCTGGCGCATGAGTACGAAGAGGGGATAAACAGATTTATATTCGCATAAGTTTACGATTGTAAACTAGCATGATGCAACCATCTCTTATAAGCTCTCTGTATGCCGTACTTGTTGTTCTCTCGTTTGGGGGAGGATGGTTTATGCATGAGCAAAAGATTAGAAGCGATGCACAAAAACCGCCCGAGCTTCATGAAGTTTACGAAGAGCGCTCGACATTTGAAAACATAGTAGCCAAGAAGAGTCTGAATGTGGTGCTGCTAAACTCTCCCTCTATCTACTACATCGGTTCGGACGGCCCTCAGGGGTACGAGTATGACCTTTTAAAAAATTATGCTGACTCCATCGGCGTTGATCTGAATATAACGACGGCTCATACGGTCAAAGAGGCGCTAGAACTCTCCAAAAAACTGAATATCCACATCGTCTCCGCCGCTATTGCCAAGACAAAGAAAAGGGAGACGGAGCTTAACTTCGGTCCCTCCTATTTTGAGGTGCAAGAGCAGGTGATATGCAACCGAGACATGCTTCAAAGCGGTGCATTTCCCAAAGATGTCGAAGGGCTTGCAGGGCTTCGAATCAGCGTAGGCGAAGATACGAGCTACAGCGATACCATCAAAGAGCTTCAAAGTGAAGGGTATGATATCAACGCCACCTTCGTTGACGGATACTCGACTGAAGATCTTTTAGAGCAAGTGGCAAAGAGAGAGATCGATTGCACCATTGCAGATTCAAACATTTATGCGCTCAATCTTCGTTACTTTACGGAGCTGGCACTCGCCTTTACCATTAGCGGCAGGGAACAGCTTGCTTGGGTTTTGGCACCCGATACGCCCAAACTCGAGGCAAGTATGTATGAGTGGCTGAACGTGTATAATCAAAGCGGTGCGATGGCGCAGCTTAAAGATCACTACTACAGCTACGTCTTTTATTTTGATTACTACAATACTACGACCTTCTATAGCCGTATCAAAACAAGGCTGGTAAAGTATGAGAGCTACTTCAAAGAGGCCTCAAAAGAGCATGCGATACCGTGGACGCTCATTGCCGCCATCTCCTATCAAGAGTCTCATTGGAATCCAAAAGCCAAAAGCTTTACGGGGGTCAAAGGGTTGATGATGCTGACTCGCCATACCGCAAAGCTACTGGGCATAAAGAACAGGCTTGATCCAAGGGCGAGCATAATGGGCGGTACCCAGCATCTGGTGAACCTCATGAAGATCGTTCCGGAGGATGTCGTCGGCGAAGAGAGGCTCAAATTTGCACTCGCGACCTATAATATCGGCTTTGGTCATATCCTTGATGCCAGAGCGTTGGCAAGAAAGATGAGCCTCAATCCCAGCATCTGGAGCGATTTAAAAAAGACCTTGCCACTGCTTTCGCAAAAGAGCTATTATAGAAACTTAAAATATGGATATGCCCGCGGAAGCGAACCGGTGCGTTATGTAGATTCGATATACAACTTCAAAGATATCTTAGAGAAGAGTTTGGCAAACGGCAAAAACTTTATGAGGGAGTGATTTTCACATGCCGAATTTTAGCATGTGAAAAGAGGTGTTTAGAGAGTCTCTTTCTTTGCGGCAAGCTCGCTGAGGAAATTTTCCATATCGTATTTAATACGGAACTCCGGCGTCATAATGTGAATGAGGATATCACCTAAATCCACAACGATCCAGTCACCGCTCTCATCCACGTTGTTGAACTTCTCTGCCGGTTTGAGATCTTTTTTGAGATAGTCCAAAAGAGCGAGTGTGTGTTTTGTCCCGAGTGAAGAGGCGATGATTGCATAATCAACAAAGTAGTTCTTCTCTCGCAGATCAAAAACTTCAATAGATTCTGCTTTGTTCTTATCGAGCACGTTTACGATTTTTTCAATTCTTGTTTGCATTTTTTTTCCTTATAAAATCTTTCTATCTCCTGCGCACATCTAAAGGGCAGCATTGTCGTATCGATCTCATCTCTTAATCGAGTGGATGAGACGTCTATACCGATTTCAAGTTTGATAAACCCGTCGGGAATCTTGATCCCCTCTCGTGTAGCGACTATGAAACGCACAAGCTTGCTTAATCGTTCATAGTTTTGCCAAAGCGGTAGTTTTTCGAGATTGTCGGCGCCTATCACAAGATAGATGCTTGAATAGGTCTGTAGCAGATGCTCGACGCTTTCAATCGTCCTCACGCTTCTGGCCTGTGATATCTCGTAATCACTCACTTCGACGTTGTTATATGCGGTAAATATCTCTCTAAGCCATTTGAGTCTCAGCTCCGAAGGGGCGTGAAACTCACTCTTGAACGGGTTTAAATAGGCCGGCATAACGACGACTTTATCAATTTTATTGAGCTTTAGAAGGGCATCTACGATAGCCACATGAGCGATGTGAGGCGGGTCGAACGAGCCGCCAAATAGAGCGATAGTTTTCATTTTAAAGCGGATTATAGCTAATTTTGTGTAAAATAACCGAATTTTTAATTTTTGAGGTTAAATAATGGCACTGAAAATAGCGATAAATGGATTTGGAAGAATCGGTCGTTGTGTAGCTAGAATTGCAGCTACGCGTAATGATGTAGAGGTGGTTGCTATCAACGATATGGCAAGCATGGATATGATGGTATATCTCCTTAAAAACGACTCGGTTCACGGAACATTCAAATCGGATGTTGAAGTTTTAGATGAAAATCACATTGCGATCGACGGTAAAAAAATCAGAGTATTTTCGGATCGCGATCCGAAAAACCTTCGTTTCGCAGACTACGGTGCTACTATCGTTTTGGAGTGTACGGGTGTCTTCTTAAGTCAAGACAAAGCACAGATACACATTGATAACGGAATAGATAAGGTTCTCTTCTCCGCTCCGGCCAAAGATGATACCCCTACATTCGTTATGGGCGTCAACGAGCATCTCTATGCGGGTCAAAAGATCGTATCGAACGCTTCATGTACGACTAACTGTCTTGGCCCGGTGGCAAAAGTCCTTGATGATGCTTTTGGAATAGAAAAAGGTCTTATGACGACGATCCACTCATATACGAATGATCAAAATATCCTAGATGTAAAACACTCAAAAGATAAACGTCGTGCACGTGCGGGAGCAGTCAATATGATCCCTACTACGACGGGAGCGGCTAAAGCGATCGGCCTTGTCCTTCCACAGCTTAAAGGCAAGCTCCACGGGCAAAGCGTTCGTGTTCCTACGCCTGACGTCTCTATGGTTGACTTGAATGTCGTCGTTAAAAGAAATACGACAAAAGCGGAAGTAAACGAAGCATTCAACCGTTTAGCGGAGAACGAGCTAAAAGGTATTATTCTCGTGGATAAAGATATGCGTGTCTCTCAAGACTTCGTAGGTTGTGAGTATAGCTCGATCGTAGCCGAAGACCTTACGCAGGTAATCGACGGTAATATGGTAAAAGTTATGGCTTGGTACGACAATGAGTGGGGCTATTCGATGAGATTGATCGATATGGCTGTACATATCTCAAAATAATATTTGCCAAAGGCTTGCAATGGAACTACTCAATATCAAAAACTTAGCGCTTCAAGGTAAGAAGGTATTTATACGCTGTGACTTTAACGTCCCGATGGATGAGTTCGGTAATATAACCGATGATCGTCGTATTCGTTCTGCGTTGGCAACGATCAACTACTGTTTGGATCAACACTGTGCGGTGATCTTGGCCTCGCATTCGGGGCGTCCTAAAGATGGTGTGCCTGATCCGAAATACTCTCTTGCTCCTGTGGCAAGAAGATTGCATCAGCTTCTCAAGCGTGAAGTGGTTTTGGCAAACGACGTCGTGGGAACGGATGCCAAAACAAAAGCATCGGCACTTAAAAGCGGCGAGATACTTCTTTTGGAAAATATCCGTTTTGAAGCGGGAGAGACGAAGAACTCCCCTGAGCTCTCCAAAGAGCTTGCCGATATGGCAGAGTTCTACATCAACGATGCTTTCGGCGTGAGTCACCGTGCACACGCTTCGGTAGAAGGAATAACCAAGTTCTTTGATAATGAACACAAAGCGGCGGGCTTTTTGCTTCAAAAAGAGATAGAGTTCTTTGATAAGCTCGTTCAAAACCCGGTACGTCCTTTCGTGGCGATCGTCGGAGGAAGTAAGGTTTCGGGTAAATTAGAGGCACTCATCAACCTTCTTCCAAAGGTAGATAAGATCCTTATCGGCGGCGGTATGGCATTTACGTTCTTAAAATATCTCGGATACGATATCGGTGCTTCTCTCGTAGAAGATGATCTTGTAGAAGAGGCCGGTCGCATCATAGCTGAAGCCCAAAAGCTAGGCGTGAAGTTCTACTTGCCGATCGACGTGATTGCAGCCGATCGCTTTGCGGAGGATGCCGTAAGCAAGATAGTGACCGCTCAAGAGATCCCTTCGGGATGGATGGGCTTAGACATCGGGCCTGCGACGGTAAGACTCTATCGCACGGCACTGAATGATGCTCAAACCGTTTTATGGAACGGGCCGATGGGTGTTTATGAGATGGACAAATTCGCGCGCGGTTCAAGCAAGATCGCTCATTTTGTAGCTGATAGCTACGCTACGACGGTCGTCGGCGGCGGCGATACGGCTGACTTGGTTCAAAGAATCAATCTTGATGAAGAGATGACCTTTATCTCAACGGGCGGGGGCGCATCTTTAGAGCTTTTAGAGGGCAAAATCCTTCCGGGTGTGGCTCAACTTATCGCAGAGGCATAAAAAGTGATCGTAGCTGCAAATCTAAAGACAAACCTCACAAGAGCTCAAAGCGATAGCTATATCAAAGAGCTCGGCAAGTTTTTAGATCAAAAGAGTATTACGCAGGATGTATTCGTATTTCCCGCAACATCATCACTCAATTCACATGCCACAAAGATAAATGTAGGTGCTCAAAATGCCTATCCTGCAGAGTGCGGAGCCTTTACGGGCGAGATCGGTCTTGTACATCTGAGTGAATTCGGTATCAAAACTATTCTAATAGGGCATAGCGAACGACGTCACATATTGGGCGAGACGCAAGATGAGATAGCCAAAAAGTATGAGTTCTATAAGTCTCATGGATTTCAGATCATCTACTGTATCGGCGAGCCATTAGAGGTGAGACAAGCCGGCAATGCGGCATTGATGGAGTATTTAAGTGCTCAGTATGACGGGATAGATACCTCGTACGAGAAACTGATTATCGCATATGAACCCGTTTGGGCGATCGGTACGGGTCTAACACCGACGCTAGAGGATATCGAATCGCTTCATGCGGCACTTAAAGAGAAGTCTACCGCGCCGCTTCTTTACGGCGGCAGCGTGAAGGTCTCAAATGCAAAAGAGGTGATGGCGCTTCGTAGTGTCGATGGCGTTCTAGTAGGGAGCGCGGCACTCTATAGAGAGCACTTTGAGACCATGATAAGTTATGCTCAAGAGTTAGAGCAAGAGAAGCAATAAATTAATTTTGGAGAACAATAGAATGGTAATGAAGGGTAAAAAAGGTCTAATCGTTGGTTTGGCGAATGATAAATCGATCGCTTACGGAATCGCAAAAGCGTGTCATGAGCAGGGTGCCGAGATGGCATTTACGTATCTCAACGATGCACTCAAAAAGAGAGTTGAGCCGCTGGCAGAGTCATTTGGCAGTAAGTATGTCTATGAACTCGATGTTGGAAACGAAGAGCATATGTCTCGTATCGCATCACTTATCGAAAAGGATTTCGGCAAGATCGACTTTTTGGTTCACTCTGTCGCGTTTGCTCCAAAAGAGGCGCTCAGCGAGCCGTTTATGAAGACGACTAAGCAAGCATTTCAGATAGCTATGGATGTATCGGTCTATTCGTTGATCGATCTTACGAACCGTTTAGAGTCTGTTCTAGCCGAAGATGCATCTATTCTTACTCTCTCATATCTCGGCGGACCGAAATATATTCCAAACTACAATGTCATGGGTGTCGCAAAAGCAGCGCTTGAGTCAACGGTACGCTATATGGCGGTTGATCTTGGTGCAAAAGGTCAGCGTGTCAATGCGATCTCTGCAGGGCCTATTCGTACA
>JACXUD010000328.1 GCA_014764025.1 Campylobacterota bacterium
AAACTAGCAACTCGCGGTACAGCGATTGAGGCCTACATCAACCAACCGCTTATCAAAGATGTATTCTCTATGCAAGTTCGCTATACGCAAATGAAATATGACTACACAGGTTCATCTGCATTCTTCGGTGACGGCGGTACTCCTTATGACATCGATTCTGCAGAGGCAATCGGTATGGACTCTGTAAAAGAGGCATCTGACCTTCGCGTTTATTTCCGCTACAGATACTAAAATTCTTAAGAGCTCCCCTGCGGAGCCCTACCTCATAATATAAATTAATTCTAAATATAATATATTATAATACAAAACTCTTCCCGAACACACCATTGTGTACTTTAGATACACATCTTAAAAAAAAATAATGCAAAAAAGTTAAATTAAGAGTTCAGCTTGTAAAATGGAGAACTCTATCAAATTCAAGGGGAAGTAATGAAAAACAATCCAATCTTAGAAGAGATTTTAAATGAAGTTGACAAGCATCCGGAGATCATGTCACGTCGTGAAGCTTTAAAATATTTAAGCGTCTCTCCGCTTGCGGCATCAATTTTAGCAGGAACAACAGCAGGAGCAACAACGGCTAGCGCATCTTCAAATGCAACGGGCAAAATCGTTATCGTCGGCGGCGGTCTTGCAGGTATGAGTACGGCTGCTCGCCTAACAAACACGCTATCAAACCCGGATATCACCGTAATCGAGCCGGATCCGAAATCGGTTTCATACCAACCTGGTCAAACGCTTATCGGTGCGGGTCTTTGGGAGAAAGAGGACATCATCTATAACCGTGATGATTTCGTTCCAAGCGGCGTAAAGCTTATTAAAGGCAGCGTAACTGCGTTTGATCCTGAAAATAATAAAGTTGTGGTTGACGGCAAAGACGAGATCAGCTACGACCAACTTGTTGTTGCTACGGGACTTATGCTTAACTATGCAGGCATTAAAGGGCTAGAGGGCGAAATCACATCTTCAGGCGATTGTTCTGTCGTTAAACAAAAAGTCGGAAAAGACGGCGTTTACTCTATCTACTTCCGTGACGGTGCAGCTGACACTTGGAAAGGTATCCAAGATCTTATTGCAAAAGCAAAAGCTCACACCGGCCCTGAAAAACTTCAAGCACTCTTTACTGACCCTAACACGGCTATCAAATGTGGCGGTGCTCCAAAGAAAATCATGTATCTTACACACGCAAGGCTTGTAGAAGCAGGTGTACGTGATAAAGTAGAGCTTACTTTTAATCCAAACGGTGGCAAGATGTTCGGTGTTCCTGAATACCATGATGCTATTTTGCAACAGTTCAAAGATAGAGATTTCAAATGGAACTATGCACACAACCTTGTTGAGATCGACACTGAGCGCAAAGTAGC
>JACXUD010000011.1 GCA_014764025.1 Campylobacterota bacterium
TCCAAAGCCCTTCGGGAAGGGCAATTTCTACTCTCTTTAGGCGTCGGGTCCCTTCCTCTTAGCTTTGGCTAGGAGGTGCAAGCCCCTCCTATAAATAGAATAAAAATTGCTCCTTCTAAAATCACACGTAGAGTTTTTAGAGGTGCCCTTATATTTTATGGTCACTATTGTACCATTACGCAGATTAAATAGTTTAGAGGATCATCTATGAGTTCAAAATATATTTCGCCGCAAGAGTGGAAGAGCAGATTGCAAAAAAAGACAAGAACACAAGAGGTTGTTGAAGTCCCCTCGCAAAGTTGTATTGAAGAGGGGGTCGTTTTAGGAACAGGAGCTCTCATAGGGCACTTTTGTCATATCGAGAGCGGAGCGGTGATCGGCGATGGCGCACTCATACAGAGCGGTGCGGTGATAAAAGAGGGTGCAGTGATAGGAAAAAAAGCAAAGATCGGCGCCAATGCAACAATAGAGGCCGGGGTGAAGGTGGGAGATTACTCCATTGTCGAACCAAACACCTATTTAAATAGAGATCTGCCGCCGCACTGCAGTGCATCGGCATGTGAAACTCTTATCAAAGAGCTCAAGACTCTTTGATATTTCGGCATGTGGATCTACTCTATCACATGCCCCACGAATTTGCTCATGTTATTCATGATCTCGCCGCCTTTTCGAAAGGCTAGGCCGCACGCTTCATAGGCGAAAAAGAGACCTGCTTGGTACTTTTTGCCCTTTGCATCCTTTGGAAGCTCTACATACTCCTGATAGACCTTTCTGTAGTTGTCGTAGGGACCATCGATCTTCTCGATCGTCGTGCCGTCTGCTTGTATGATCCGCACATTGGCGCCTTCACGTCCGAAGACGCTCTTTTCAACCTGTTTTATGCCTTTGAGCGGCTCGAACGAGGTTTTGAGCAGATAGGGTGAATCGGGGAAGAGATCGCAAAGGATCTTCATCATCCCTTTTGATTGAAACAGAAGCGTATAGGCCGGGTTGAGGATGATCGCCTTTTGGTTGAGCATGATCTTGTTGAGCGTCGTTGCAAGCTCAGGCTCGTCGGATGCGATATCCTCCCAAGGAAAGAGCTTGAACCAATACTCATACTCATTTCCCTGTGCATCATAGATACCATCATCATTGAACTGAACATTGTGTAGATACTCAAAGCCGGTGTTGAATCCTGCATCGGTCGCCATCTGGCGAAGAAGTCTAACGGTAGCCTCCTCCTCATCGTTGCCTTCTACGCTCGAGAAGAGTATCTTCCAGCCATCATATCGCTCATCAAAGAGCTCGGTGTCGTCAAAAAGGGTAATGAGCCGTTTGAAGTTCTCCGAGATCGCCTCATAGACGTTATTGAACTGTCTGTTCTCATCCATATCGTTGTTTTTTAGCAAAGCCCACTGTAACAAGGCCGTTTCAAAGAGCGATGTCGGTGTATCGGCATTGAACTCCAAAAGCTTTATCGGCTTGCCGTCAATCCCGCCTGCAAGGTCAAAACGCCCGTAAAGGTGCCAGTGCACATCGTTCTCCCAGCTCTTTTTGATCGCATCGACAAGATTGAAGGGGATGCCGAGTTCAAAGAAGAGATCGTTCTCTATAACATAGCCTGCAGCCTCTACATACATATCATAGAGCTCATTAGCGGCCTCATAGTAGGCCTCTGCCTCATCAGAGCTTATCTCGACAAGCTCATCGTTTACATAGCGGCTTCCGTCTGCATCGGTATGCCATGTAAAGCCCATAGCTTCGAGCTTATCGCTTGAAATAGGTGATATCTCTTGAAGTGTTATCATCTTCAACTTCCGTAGCTTGATGGTGAAGATGACGGAGTCGATGTTCTATTTTGCGTCGAATTGAAGTAGCTCTTCTTATCGGGCGATGATGCCGCGCTCTTTGCAGGGGAGCTCGATCTTGAGTAGGCACTCTGCTGTGCGGCGCTTTTATGAGCCGCATAGTTCTTGTTGTTCATAAGGGCATTACCGATCATATTCCCCAAAAGCGCACCTGCCGCAGCGGCCAAGATAGTACCGCCAAGGCCCATCCCTTCGCCGCTCGGAGCAGAGTTAAGCTCCGACTCGCCGCTCTCCATCTTATTGACCTCTTGCGCGGCAAGGGCTTTGAGCTCCTCTTCATTCATAAAGCGTTCGGTGATATTGCCGTTTTCGTCTCGTTCTCGAATGATCGCGCGGCTTGGCCCATCGGTAGGCATAGACTCGACGACCTCATATTTTCCGTTGGCAAGCTGTTCGATGACAAGGAACTTGTTTTGTTCCTTCTCTTGGGGCGCCTCACAACCGCTTAGAATACTCATAACGACGATGCCGGCACTGCCGAGCATCACGCCGCCGTGTAAAGAGCTTATATGTCTCATTGAATAAGATTCTCCTTCTTTAAAATTATTTTTTTATTGATCTCTTTGTCGAAAAAAACTATATCTTTGCGCCCATTATAGAGTATGTCACCCCTATAAACGTGTTTTTTATCTTTAAGGGTCGCATCTTTTTGCATAAGCAAGAGCTCGCCGGCACTATGGCCTACAGGCGGGATGAGTGTGCTGAGCACCACAAGAAAGAGTGCTCCAAGCAAAATCAACTTCGGCATGAATGATTCGATATAGACAACAAGATAGCCAAGCAAAAAGGTTGCACCGAAAAAAAGAAAAAAGCTTTGGTGGTCTGCAAAGAGGGTGTTGAAATAGACCTCTATTGCGTTTGCGTCTATATAGTGAAGCTTGATCCCCAAAAAGATGAAAAAATCTAAAATAAAGGTGAAGAAGAGTCCACTTAATAGTGCCTGAAATGCTTTTGTCATCGTAACCGTCTTGCTCTCTTTTTGCCGATTTTGTAGAGTCTAGAGGAGGGTGCCTCATAGAGTCCGTCGTGATTGTGTATGATTATATCAGCTTTTTCTTCACAAAAGGTAGCTTCGTAATGCTTGCCGGACTCATTGGCAGAGGTAGAGTAGTGCCACGAGAGATCACGCAGTATTGCCGAATGAAGCGAAAGTTTTGCAACGCGAAAGGCTCTGTTCTTGACAATAAAGGTTGTCTTTTTTGAACGTCTTACTCTTGCTTTGAATCTTTTGGGTATTCTGATCTCACATGCCAAAGCCGTTTTGAAATCTTGAAAAAACTCAATAAAAGGTTTTGTAGAGGGACGCGATTTGATCTCGATAAGCCGATCTACGTTTTGGGAGATAAAACCGACGCTTGTGTCGGTTTGAGTCAGGACGACCAAGCCTTTTAAGCTAGGAAGTCTTGAATTGCTTGTGCACTTGTCCATGTATCTTCGCCGGCTTCGTCAAGCGCTAAGATAGCTGCTCGCGCGGCACTAAGTGTGGTGAAGTATGGGATGTTGCGTTTGAGTACCTCTTGGCGGATAACGACGGCATCTTTTTTGCTCGTGTTGTTGTCGGAGGTGTTGATCGCCATAGCGATCTCGCCGTTTTTCATGCTGTCTTCGATATTAGGGCGCCCTTCGGAGATCTTGAATACCACTTCACACGGGATGCCCGCCTCTTCGATCACCTTTTGGGTTCCTTTGGTCGCTACGAGTTTGAAACCGTGTTTATGAAGTCCTTTGGCGATCTCAGGGGCATGCTTTTTGTCCATGTCGATGAATGAGAGGAAACATGTCCCTTTTGTAGGGATTCTGTTTCCTGCCGCGATCTGAGCCTTTGCGAAGCTCACGCCGAAGTTTGTGCTGATACCCATGACCTCACCCGTTGATTTCATCTCAGGGCTAAGCACCAAGTCTGCACCGAAGAGCTTGTTGAACGGGAAGACTGCCTCTTTGACCGCTACATGGTTTTTAAGGCGTGGTTTAAGAAGATCGTTCTCCTCCATCACGACGTTGAATTTGTCGTAGAATGCCAACGCATCACGAAGCTTCTCGCCCATCATAACGCGCGTAGCCACTTTCGCAAGCGGAAGACCCGTTGCTTTAGAGACAAACGGCACCGTTCTTGAAGCGCGCGGATTGACTTCGATGAGATAGATCTCGTTTTGGTAGATCGCATATTGAACGTTCATAAGACCGATAACGCCAAGGCCAAGAGCGATCTTTTTCGTATCGCGCTCAACCTGAGCGATAAGCTCTTTCGAGAGGGTTACAGGCGGGAGTGAACATGCACTATCACCCGAGTGGATACCCGCCTCTTCGATATGCTGCATGACACCGCCGATATAGACCTCTTTGCCGTCACTGATAGCGTCCACGTCAAGCTCTACCGCTTGGTCAAGGAACTTGTCGATAAGTACCGGTGCATCGTTGCTTACAGATACTGCAAGGTCCATATACTTCTTAAGCTCATCAAGGCTGTAAACGATTCTCATACCGCGTCCGCCAAGAACGTATGAAGGACGAACGAGTACCGGATAACCAAGGTTTTCGGCAATGGCGTATGACTCCTCTTTTGTTTTAGCAAGGCCGTTTGCCGGTTGTTTGAGGCCGTTTTTGATAACGAAGTCGGAGAACTTCTCTCTATCCTCCGCCAGGTCGATCACCGCTGCGGATGTTCCCGAGATCTTGGCACCGATATTCGTGAGGGCATTTGCAAGTTTAAGCGGAGTCTGACCGCCGAAGTGAACGATGATTCCATCCGGGTTTTCGTTCTCGATCACTTCGCGAACATGTTCGAAATCTATCGGCTCAAAGTAGAGTACATCAGACGTGTCATAGTCGGTCGATACGGTCTCAGGGTTACAGTTGTACATGATCGTCTCGATACCCATCTCTTTAAGTGCAAAAGCGGCGTGAACACAGCAGTAGTCAAATTCGATACCTTGACCGATACGGTTCGGTCCGCCGCCAAGGATCATTACCTTTTTCTTATCGCTTTTACGTTTTTCGATATTGGCATGCTTCGTGATATTCGTAGATGAGTAGAGATACGGCGTCAGCGCTTCAAACTCTGCGGCACATGTATCGACTTCACTGTATTCAAGATGGATGCCAAGAGCTTTGCGAGCCGTATAGACGTCGTTCTCTTTACACGCTACGCTGCTGTTTTTCACGATAAGCTGAGCGATCTTCTTGTCCGAGAAGCCGTATGTCTTTGCGCGTCTAAACAACACTTCGTCTTGTAGGATCGATGCCGTGATCTCTTTTTCAAAAGCGATCAGCTCTTCGATTTGGTACAAGAACCAAGGATCGATGTTGCATGTATCGAAGATATCCTCTACGCTCATGCCGCGTCTAAAGCCCTCTGCAACATAGAGGATTCTATCCGCGTTGGGACGGCGGATCTCGTGGCGTACGAACTCATCGTCCGCATCGATTTCATCAAACCCTGCAAGATTTGTCTCAAGAGAGCAGAGTGCTTTTTGCACGGACTCTTTGAAAGTACGTCCGATCGCCATAACTTCACCTACCGATTTCATGCTTGTTGATAGCGTGTTGATGGCTTCCGGGAACTTCTCGAACGTAAAGCGCGGTATCTTTGTTACAACGTAGTCGATGACCGGCTCGAACGCTGCAGGAGTGCCCGTGATGTCGTTTGTGATCTCGTCAAGCGTAAATCCGACGGCAAGAAGTGTCGCCACTTTTGCGATAGGGTAGCCCGTTGCCTTACTCGCAAGGGCAGATGAGCGGCTTACACGCGGGTTCATCTCGATGACGATCATACGGCCGTTTTTAGGGTTGATCGAGAATTGGACGTTACTTCCGCCCGTATCGACGCCGATCTCTCTTAGAATCGCGAATGATGCGTCACGCATTCTTTGATACTCTTTGTCAGTCAAAGTGAGTGCCGGTGCAACGGTGATAGAGTCGCCCGTGTGAACGCCCATAGGGTCGAAGTTCTCGATCGAACAGACGACGATGCAGTTGTCCGCTTTGTCGCGGATGACCTCCATCTCATACTCTTTCCAGCCAAGCATAGACTCCATGATTTCGATCTCGTTGATCGGGCTTGCAGAGATCCCCTCTTGTGCTAGCTTCTCAAACTCTTCCATGTTGTAAGCCACACCCGAACCGCCGCCTGCAAGTGTGAACGATGCTCTTGAGATTACCGGGAATCCAAACTCTTTAGCCACTTCGATAGCCTCTTCTACGCTATAGGCGTTTTTGCTTTTTGGAAGGTCCATGCCGATTTTGATCATAGCCTCGTTAAAGAGTTTTCTATCTTCGCCCTTGCTGATCGCTTCGGGTTTGGCACCCAAGAACTCTACACCCTCAAGCATCCCTTTTTTGTACATGCTCATTGCGACGTTGAGTGCAGTCTGTCCGCCCATCGTAGGGAGGATTGCATCGACTTTCTCTTGCTCGATGATACGTGCAATCACCTCTTCTTTGATAGGTTCTATATATGTTCTGTCTGCAAATTCAGGGTCTGTCATAATCGTTGCCGGATTTGAGTTGATAAGCACAACACGGTAACCAAGCTCTTTAAGCGTCTTTACGGCTTGAGTTCCCGAATAGTCAAATTCACATGCCTGACCAATGACGATTGGACCTGAACCAATAAGTAAAATTGTGTGGATGTCGGTACGCTTTGGCATAATAACCTTTCGAAGAAATGTAGAAAAATTTGGCTATTATAGTCAAGAGGTACTTAAAATCTGGTAAGACTACTCCCACTCTAAGGTGTATAGAAGTGATAAAAGCCCAGAAAATATGAGCTTTTCATCGGTTACGAAAGAGTTGGCGGCATCTGTGGGGAGTGTCTCGAATTTAGCGTTGAAAAATGCAGAAACACTCTTTGTTATCGGGTATGAAATATAGCACTCCGCGCCATAGCTTATGCCCTCTTTTGGAGTAAAGGCGGCTCTGCTTGGAGCTGCTTCTTCTGCTTTGATGCCGTAGTAGTACTCAACAAAGGGTTGTGATTGATAGGTGAGCAAAAGAGAGGGATAGAGCGTAAGATCGGCGATCTTATACTGATCCCCCAAGGTAGTTTTATAGAGAAAGTTCTCATGGCGTGCGATGATATCCGTGAGCGCCGTGAACTCCACATAGGTCGTGCCGTACTGCAGGCTCAGTGCCACTCCGCCCTCAAAACTGCTTTTACGCTCCTGCATGCCGCTTAGCTCTGCCGAAGTGCCGGGCTTGTATCCGAAGGTTCTCGGCTGGGCGGTGATCGAAGCTCCCCAAGAGAACTCATCCCCTTTTGAACCTGCAAAATAGGCTCCGAAGCGGGTCCATCTGACATAGAAGATAGACTCTTCGTAAAAAATCACCGGAGAGGGAACTACGATCTCATCAACGCCTTTGTAGGGTTGTGTTTGAATATATGGACCCGCACCCAAAGTAAGTTTTTGAGCGGCTAGTGTCGATAGGAGGAAGATAAACGCTAATAGATGTCTCATTTTACCTCTTTGATGACATAGAAGAAGTCTGTTCTATTGGGATTGTAGTAGGGCTTGACGATAGCCGTTTGATACCCCTCGGACTTACTGCTCGAGAGGACTTTGCCGACCTTTAGGCCTTTGAAGAATATGTGATCGAGCCCCGATGTGACCACTTCGTCACCCTCGTTGATCTCATACCATGAGGGTATGAACTTGACCACGAGGTTCTCGTCGTTGTTCCCGTGAGCGATACCCGGAGCCTCTGTCGCGCCGACCGTGACGGCATAGGAGCTTTTGATCTCTTGATTGAGTAGTGCCAAAGGCTTATTCTCATATGCAGATACAATACCGGCAACATACTCTTTATAGGTCAGACCGTAGAGGCGAGAGGCATTAAAATCGCTCATCTCTAGCCACACCTTATTGAAGTTGCCGTGCTGTTGGTATGAGAGTGCGCGTACGAGCTCTATATCGGGTGAGGTGTTAAGGTCGCTGCCGTGAATCGTTTTAAGTGCCGCAAGTTCTGTCTGGTACTGCTTGATAAGCAGACGACTCTTCTCGCAATCTTTTAATTGGGTCTTGAGTTCGTCTATCTTTGAGGCTTGAAAAAAGTGTCGTTCATACCCGTTCACAACCCATGCTATAGAGTCGTGATAGGAGGATTTTATCGCATTGAGAGTTGAGGTAAGAGGTGTGTGAAGGGTGTCGCTGTAGTAGAGTGCACCCACGAAGAGTGCGATAAAGAGTGAGAGATAACTAAGGAACTCCTTAGTCATTTTCAAAAAGCTCTTGGAGCAGGTCGATCTCTTCTAGTGCTCTTCCCGTACCGCGGGCAACGGCAAGAAGCGGCTCATCGGCAACATAGACCGGGATCTTGACGATATCCGAGAGGTATTTGTCAAGCTGGCGGATAAGCGCACCGCCGCCTGTAAGAATGATACCGTGGTTGACGATATCGCCGGCAAGATCAGGAGGCATTCGCTCTAAAACATCGCGTAGTGCCTCGGCGATCTCTTTGAGGGGCTCTTTCATCGCTTCGCGGGCATCTTCGCTTGTGAGTTCGACAGAGCTCAATAGACCTTCGACCTGGTCACGCCCCGTAACGACCATAGAGAGCTCTTGAGGGAGTGAAACGGCGGTACCGATGGCGATCTTGATCTCTTCGGCTACACGCTCGCCGACAAGCAGGTTGTATTTTTTACGGATAAAGTTCGCGATTGCAAGGTCGATCTTGTCACCAGCCGTACGGATCGATTTTGAAAGTACAAGACCGCCTAGAGAGACGACACCGATCTCGGTCGTACCGCCTCCGATATCCACGACCAAATTCCCGTGAGGTTCACGGATCTCGACGCCTGCGCCGATTGCCGCCGCCATAGGCTCTTCTATAAGGAATACTTCACGAGCACCCGCACTAAGTGCCGACTCTTTAACCGCTTTGCGTTCGACTTGGGTCAAACCGTAAGGGACGCAGATAATGATACGAGGAGAGATGAGCGAGGTTCTTCCGTGAGCCTTTTCGATGAACTTTCGAATCATCTTCTCAGTCATGTCGAAGTCAGCAATGACTCCATCACGCATAGGACGGATCGCTTTGATGTTTCCGGGAGTCTTCCCTACCATCTCTTTTGCGTCGTGTCCTACCGCTAGAACACGCTGATGACCGAATTTTTCGGTCTTTACCGCAACTACGGACGGCTCGTTTATGATGATGCCGCGCCCTTTGGCGATGACGATGGTATTGGCCGTACCAAGGTCAATCGAGAGATCGTTTGAAAAAAGTCCGATTAGTTTTGAAAAGATCATTATTCCTGCCTATGCTATTTTTTGAGTTGTTTTTTTGATGTAAACAGGCTTTTCGTTTGTTTCGATAGCCTCTTTTGTGATAAGTACCTCATACCCTTCGTGCTCCGGAAGCTCGTACATGATATCGATCATGTTCTCTTCGAGTATCGCTCGAAGACCTCTTGCTCCCGTTTTGCGTTTGATCGCTTTTTTGGCGATTGCTCGAAGTGCGTCATCATCAAACGTAAGCTCAACGCCGTCAATGCTAAAGAGCTTTTTATATTGACGGATAAGCGAGTTTTTAGGCTCCGTGAGGATTCGCACCATATCATCTTCGCTGATCTCATTAAGCGAAGCGATGATCGGCAGACGTCCGACAAGCTCCGGAATAAGACCGTAGCTTACCAGATCATCGGGTTCGACCATCGCGAAGGTCGGTTTCTTTTCATCTTTTGTCTTCTTCTCATGGCCAAAGCCAAGCACGTTCTCACCCTGTTTGCGTTTAAGAATCTCTTCTAATCCGTCGAATGCACCGCCGCAGATAAAGAGGATGTTTGTGGTATCGATGACCGTAAACTCCTGATTCGGGTGTTTGCGCCCGCCTTTTGGCGGGATGTTCACCGCCGAGCCTTCGATGATCTTAAGAAGTGCTTGCTGAACTCCTTCGCCCGAGACGTCGCGAGTGATTGAGCGGTTCTCGCTCATACGCGATATTTTGTCTATTTCATCAATGAAAACGATCCCCTTTTGTGCGCGTTCTACGTCGCCGTCGGCTGCTTGGAGTAGTTTAGTAAGGATGTTCTCGACATCCTCGCCTACATAACCCGCCTCGGTAAGACTCGTTGCATCGGCGATAGCGATCGGCACGTTGAGTACGCGGGCGATCGTTTGCGCCATAAGCGTTTTGCCGCTCCCCGTCGGGCCGATAAGAAGGACATTCGATTTGGCAACCTCGGTGTCGTCGTCTTGAACCGAATGGACTTTAAATATACGTTTGTAGTGGTTGTAAACGGCTACGCTCAGAAGTTTTCGAGCACGCTCTTGACCGATGATATAGTCGCCCAAGAAAGCATCAAGCTCTTTTGGAGTCATGAGTTTACCTACACTCTCAAGGAGTTCCGCATCGCTTTGTGAGACCTTGTGCGTATCCCCGAACATGATCTTATAGGCCGAGATGACACAGTTTTTACAGATGTAAACGCCGTTGCCGGCTAAGAGGGGATTCTCTTCGCTCTCTGTCGCGTTACAGAAGTTACAACGTCTATGGATCATACGTTTTTCCTTTCAAACGGTATGCCTCTTTTTGTTTTCAAAATGAAATTACAGAGGCTTTGGACATGAAGATTCGTCGAGCGCTCTTTGAGCTCGCTTGCACTCTCTTTTAACGCTTGTCCCGATTCAAAAAGATCGCGGTAGGCGCTTTTGAGTTCGTCGATATCTTCACGCTCTATATTGCGGCGAAGACCGGTGAGGTTGAGCCCGCGGATATAGGCGCGATTCCCCTCTGCCATGCAGTATGGAGGGATGTCTTGCGCAAGTGCGGATGCTCCTGCGATCATTGCATAGTCGCCTACATGCACGAATTGATGGATCGGGGTCATACCGCCGATGACGACATAGTCACCCAGCTCTACGTGGCCTGCAAGCGTTGCGGCATTTGCCAAGATGCAGTGGTTGCCTATGATGACGTCGTGCCCGATGTGCACATAGCCCATAAAGAGGTTGTGCGAGCCGATGATCGTCTTACCGCCGCCCCCTTTGGTTCCCGGGTTAAAGAGGGTGAATTCGCGAATGCGGTTGTTGTCGCCGATAACAAGCTCCACATCCTCTCCGCCGAACTTGAGGTCTTGGGGGATCGAACCGATTACGGCATGTGAAAATATATGGTTGTTCTTGCCGATCGTGGTCTTTCCGTAGATGCAAGCACCGTGTTCGATCTTGGTGCCATCACCTATAGTGGCTTGTGACGAGATGAAGCAGTACGCACCGATCTCTACATCGTTACCGATTGTCGCACCATCTTCAATTATGGCATGTGGAGATATTTTACTCAAAACTCTTCCTTATTATTTATCAACGATCATAGCTTTTAATTCAGCTTCTGAAACAAGAACGTCCTCAACATAGGCTTTGCCCTCGAGCATCCAGATTGAGCCCTTGTGTTTGATAACGCTTACACGGTATTCGAGTTTATCGCCGGGGCGAACAGGTGCTCTAAACTTCGCTTTGTCGATGCTCATAAAATAGACCACCTTTTTTGCGGCCTGCTCTTCGGTCATATCATCCATACTCTTAAATGCCAAGATGCCGCCGGCTTGCGCCATACCCTCTAAGATCATAACGCCCGGGTAGATCGGGTGGCCCGGAAAGTGTCCTTGAAATACGTGATCGCCGATCGTGATGTTTTTGTAGCCGATCAGCGTCTCGTTTTTAACCAGATCCGTAACGCGGTCGAGAAGCAAGAACGGGTAGCGGTGAGGAATTATTTTTTGGATTTCCATAATGTCGATAATCATCTAACAAAACCTTTGAAAAAGAATAAGTGAGCCATTTTATCTAAAAAAAAGTTAAGAAGAGTTAAGAGCCGCAAGCCCTTTGCCCTTTAGAGAAGCAAAAGTCTCTCTTTGGTGTCTTCGTAGGTTGTCGCATCCAGGTAGATATCGAGTTTGGCATGTGAAAACTCATCGACTACGATGAGCGGCGAGAGGTTGAAAGGGTTTGGATTTATCGTTGCGCGTAGTCTCATTTGTGCCTCTATGCTCGGCGGATTGAAGATAAGTTCCATAACGTTTTTATAGTGGCTTTGGCATGTGAAGTTGAGGCGATCGAGGGTTATGAAGATGATCTCGTCACGGTTGAAATATCCAACGCCTTCGTGCTCAAACTCTATTTTGCCGCTTGCGCGTTTTCGGGGCAGCAAAGAGTAGAAAAGTGCATAGGCCGGAATGACCTTTTCCTTCTCTTTGAGAGTACAAAAAAACTGTCGGTAGTTTAAGAACTTCTCTTTGAATATTCTATACTCTCGATTCTGCTCTTCAAGCTCCATACGCTCTTTGTAGAAGGCCAAACGCTCCTCGATAGAGGCGGGGAGGACCTGATTGTTGATGGGCGAGAACATCTCGTCCATCAGCCTCTCTTGCTGCTCTCGTTGCATAGTGAGGCCGTAGATACAGCCACAGTAGTCTTGGCGGTAGAGCTGCTCCTCTTTTGTGACTCTTGCTTGGTCCTGCGTGCCGCCTCCGCTGCGGTAATCGGGTGCGATGAACTTCACGCCGTGCTCTTTTTCAAACATCTCGCCGCTCTTTTTTAGCTGCTCTTGGGATTTGAGCGGACTGACCAAAAGTGTGGTGGTAAAGCTCTTCTCTCCAAGCTCAAGCGCTTTATGCGCACTGACCTCAAAGCGACGATCAAAACAGACGGCGCAGCGCTCGCCCTTTTCGGGTTCACTCTCTAGCCCGCGGACGCGTTTGATCCAATCCTCGAAATCGTATTCGCCCTCAAGCAGCTCCATACCGAGTTTTTTGCATGAGCGCTCCACATCCAAATAGCGCAGACGATACTCTGAGTAGGGGTGGATATTGGGGTCGTAAAAAAATCCCGTGAGCTTTTCGTTTGGATACTCTTTTTGGAGTTTTTGCAAGAAAAAATGACTATCGACGGAGCAGCATATATGGACTAAAATGAGAGCGCCTTTGTAAGATTTATGGGAATTGTATCAAATTTTCACATGCCGAAATTCGGCATGTGAAAAGAGAGGTTTTTACTCTTTAGTTTCGTGGATCGTGATAGAGTTGATGCCATCACGCATAGCGATAGAGTCAAGAACTTTCATGCTTGCAGCGTCATCTTTTTCGATTCCGCCGAATACCGTATGAACACCGTCAAGATGCGGGCAGTTCACAAAACAGATAAAGAATTGGCTTCCGCCCGTGTTTGGCCCCGCATGCGCCATAGATAAAACACCTTTTGTGTGGCGAGTTTTGTTGAGCGCCGTTTCACACGGAATCGCCCAGCCCGGTCCGCCCGTACCCGTACCGTGAGGACAGCCGCCTTGAGCCATAAAGCCCGGGATCACGCGGTGGAAATTAAGGCCGTCGTAGAATCCTTCCATTGCGAGGTGTGCAAAGTTTGCAACCGTGTTGGGTGCCTCTTCGTTGTAGAGTCTGATCCACATATCTCCCTTTGCAGTCGATACTTTCGCCCAGTTGAGCTTTGAGAGCTCCTCTTTAGAAATATCGTAAGTTCTTAGCTCTTTTCTTCCAAACATTTGGTTTCCTTCGTAAAAATTTTTGCAATTATATGCAAGAAACTCTCTATAAACTCTTAACGGCCAAAGTTACGACCCGGTTTTGCAACTCAGAATAAGTTTATCCAGCTCATCTTTTAAATTTTGCAGTTTTCTGGCTGAGTTGATGAGATCTTCGGTCGATTCTATCACCATATCCTCGCTTCTGTAGAGCTGTTTTGAGACTGCCGCAGAGTCCTGTATCTCGCTGATGATGCTATCAAACTCATCGGTGATCTCTTCGAGTTTCGTAGAGGCGTTCTTGGATTGCTCAATGGCTTGGGTAGAGTAGTGAAGCGCAGAGTTGACCTTGTCTATAAAGCAGTTGAGCGTGTTATTCACCTCGACTATCTCCCCTTCGGCCTCTATCTTCATCTTCTCTATCACCTTTGGCTCATCGCTCATGTCGGCCAGGCGTTTAGAGTACTCTAAGAACTCATCGGCATGTGATTGTATGGTCTTGAGCTCGTAAAGTGCGAAGATCATCAGCAGTAAAAGCGCTCCGGCCGCGCCGTATTGAAACTGCTTTATGGCGTTGGTCTTCTCTTCCATATAGAGTGTGTACATGCTCACAAGCGTATCAACCTCTTGAAGTAAGACGTTATTGGTGCTGTAGATCGCTTTGACCTTTGACTGCAACAGCGGTTCGTTTTCGCTGCGCGAGATAAGGAGCGTTTTAAACTGCTTTGCATTCTCATAGAAGCTCTCCCACAAGAGCTCCACTTTGGCTATCTGCTGGGCGATGGCATCGGTAGGCACCGCTTCGATGCCGCGCAAAGCATTTCCCGATTTGAGCGAATCTAGGTTGTGGATGAACTCTGCGCTGGCTTGGTCTAGTTCGCTAAAGTCAAGCTCGTTGCTGTGGTAGAGATAGAAGATGCTCTTGGAGATCTTTTGCGTCAGCATCCGCTCTTTGCCTGCGATGTTGATGATGAGTGCATTTTTGACGTTCTTTTGATTGAGATAGATCGTCACCGATATGACCGAGAGCATCAGCACTAAAAGCAAAGCGCCGATGGATTTGATTTTTGTGCTTATTTTAGTCGTCTTTTTCATTTTGGTTCCCTTTGAAGACCGCTTGAAGTTTATCTGCATCGATGATTTTTATATCACTGTTCTCGATCCCGATTATACCGTTTCTCTGCAGTCTCTTAATGACCCGCGAGAGGGTTTCGGGCTGAATGTGGAGCATGAACGAGACCTCTTGGCGCTTGAGTTTATTGAACATAGGCAGATCGTGGCTGAGCATATAGGCCACTTTTGCCGTTGCGTCAAAGACTAGCTCTCGATTGACGATGCACTGGAGCTGATGGGTCTTGGCTAAGATCTCTTCAATAAATTTGATCGTAAGGATGTTCGTTTGCAAGAACTCCTTTTTGAACTTCTCAAAATCTATCGAGAGTACGACCCCCTCTTCGATGAACTCGGCATTGCTGAAGCAGTAGATGCTTTTTGAGTCAATGGTCGTGAGCTCGGAGATCATATTGTTTTTGTAGATGTGGTAGAGGAAAATCTCATTGTCGAACTTATCGAGTTTATAGACCTTGATAAGCCCGCTTACTAAAAAATAGATGCGATTGATGGTGTCGTCTTCATAGTAGAGGATCGAGTTTTTAGAGTAGGAGCTGAGCGTAGAGATGTCGCTTACCTTTTGGTACTCTTCTGGAGTGAGCGAGTTGAAAAAATCTATCTCATGCAGAATATCTACGACGCTTTTTAGCACACTTGAGCCTCTCTTTACGAATTGAAATCGTGAGGATTGTAACCTTAAACCAAAAATAATTTATTGATTTAAATCAAACTTTTACGGCTTGACTTAGGTCAAATAATAAGTCGAGCAGAGGTGTTAGACTGCGATAGTTTAAAAAACGAATTTTTGATCACAAAGGAGAGAAGATGTCACTTTCTAGAAGAGATTTTCTAAAAAGTTCTGCAGCGGCTTCTGCAGCGGCAGCGATTGGGATGAATGTGCCAAGCAACTTAAGCGCAGCGGCACAGAGTGCAGAGAGCGGCTGGAGATGGGACAAGGCGGCTTGTCGTTTCTGCGGTACGGGTTGTGGGATCATGATGGCAACGAAAGACGGGAAGATCGTTGCGGTCAAGGGAGACCCTGCTGCACCGGTAAACCGAGGTCTTAACTGTATCAAGGGGTACTTTAACGCCAAAATCATGTACGGAGCAGATAGACTCAAGCAGCCGCTTTTGCGTATGAACGACAAGGGTGAGTTCGATAAAAAAGGCGACTTCAAGCCTGTATCATGGCAACGTGCGTTTGATGAGATGGAGATCCATATCAAAAAGGCGCTCAAAGCAAGCGGACCTGAGGGTGTAGGTGTCTTTGCATCGGGTCAATATACGGTCATGGAGGGGTATGCGGCTCAAAAGATGATGAAGGGTGGATTCCGCTCGAACGCTTTTGACCCGAATGCCCGCCACTGTATGGCCTCTGCGGTCGTCGGTTTTTACCAAACTTTCGGCATCGATGAGCCGTCGGGCTGTTATGACGATATCGAGCTCACGGACACGGTCGTAACATGGGGTTCGAATATGGCGGAGATGCACCCGATCCTCTGGTCACGCGTTACCGATAGAAAGCTCTCAAATCCTGAGAAGGTCAAAGTCATCAATATGTCCACATATAGACATAGAACCTCGGACCTTGCCGATATCGAGATCATCTTTACTCCAAACACCGACTTGGCACTTTGGAACTACATCGCGCATGAGATCGTGTTTAACCACCCTGAGGCGATCGATTGGGATTTCATCAAGCGCCACATCATCTTTACGGCGGGCCCTGTAAACATCGGTTACGGTATGAGACGCGAGGGCGAAAAGTCTTTGGCGAGCGGCAAATATGACGCTAAAGAGATGGAGATCGTTCAAAAAGAGATGAAGACTATCGTCTCCGAGAGGGAAGCGCCTGCGTTAGCACCGTATGGCTATAAAGCGGGTGATGAGATGAAACACACGGCCGGAACGCTTAATCACTGGGAGATCTCTTTTGAAGAGTATAAAAAATCTTTAGAACCTTATACGCTTGATTATGTTGCGAAGATCTCTAAAGGGAATCCTGATGAGGATATAGAGGAGTTCAAAGAGAAACTGAAAACTCTTGCCTCTTACTACATTGAAAAAGATAGAAAAGTGGTCTCTTTCTGGACGATGGGTATGAACCAGCATACACGCGGTACATGGGTCAATACGCTCGCGTACAACGTTCACTTCTTGCTCAATAAACAAGCTAAACCGGGTTCTGGTGCGTTCTCATTAACTGGTCAGCCATCAGCATGTGGAACGGCGCGTGAGGTCGGGACATTTACACACCGCTTGCCTGCGGATATGATGGTTGCAAACCCTGCACATCGTAAAATAGTAGAGAATAAATGGAATATTCCTGAGGGTACGATCAACGGTGTGGGCAAACAGCACATCATGGCGATCCACCGCGGCATCGAAGACGGTCTTGTGAAGTTTGCATGGGTCAACGTTTGTAACCCGTACCAAGACTCGGCAAGTGCAAAGCACTGGATCAAAGCGGCGCGAGAGATGGATAACTTCATCGTAACATCCGATGGATATCCGGGAATCAGCGCAAAAGTCTCCGACCTTATCTTGCCGAGTGCAATGATCTATGAGAAGTGGGGAGCATACGGAAATGCCGAGCGCCGTACACAACACTGGAGACAGCAGGTTCTTCCTGTAGGCGATGCGATGAGCGATATATGGCAGTGGGTCGAGCTCTCTAAACGCTTTAAAGTCAAAGACGTGTGGGGCGAATGGGCACCGAGCGGACCGAGAAAAGAGGCGCTTCCGAGCGTGATCGAAAAAGCAAAAGCGATGGGTTACACCGAAGATACGACGATGTATGAGATTCTCTTTGCAAACGAGACGGCAAGATCGTACAAACTTGACCAAAACGATCCTATCCAAAAAGGGTACGACAATACCGAAGGGTATGGCGATAGCCGCAGAGTCGTGGGGAGTGACGGCAAAGTATTCGACGGGTATGGATTCTTTATCCAAAAATATCTCTTTGAAGAGTATGCGGCATTTACTCGCGGACACGGGCATGACCTTGCACCGTTTGATGTTTACCACAAAGTGCGCGGTTTGAAATGGCCGGTTGTTGACGGTAAAGAGACACAGTGGAGATTCAATGCTCAATATGACCCGTATGCAGCTAAAGCCGTAAAAGAGGCGGGAACGGACAACTCACATGCCTTCTACGGAACACTTGCAAAAGCATTGCCATCGGGTAACCTAAGCGGTGTGACCGACAAAGAGAAAAAACCGCTGAAAAACAAAGCGAAAATCTTTGCCCGTCCATATATGGATCCGCCGGAGATGCCGGATAACGAGTACCCAGTATGGCTCAGTACGGGTCGTGTGCTTGAGCACTGGCACTCAGGGACTATGACAATGCGTGTTCCTGAACTCTACCGTGCCGTGCCTGAAGCGCTTTGCTATATGCACCCAAAAGATGCAGATACATATGGCGTAAAACAGGGTGAACTCTGCTGGGTCGAGTCGCGTCGTGGCCGTGTAAAAGCTCGCGTTGAAACACGCGGAAGAAACAGACCGTCACGCGGACTCGTATTCGTACCGTGGTTTGACGAGAGTGTCTTTATCAATAAAGTGTGTCTCGATGCGACGTGCCCGATGTCTAAACAGACCGACTATAAAAAATGTGCGGTCAAAATCTATAAAGCGTAAAGAATAGGTCATGAAAGAGTTAGAAAACAGTAGAAGAACTTTTCTCTTAAACAGTGCAAGAGCCGTGGGTCTCGCGGCTTTAGGCGGACTTGTATGGAGTGCTTATGTCGATGAGATCGTTGCCTCGTCGCTTACACTCCGCCCGCCCGGTGCGCTTGCCGAGGAGGATTTTTTGAAGACCTGTATCAAATGCGGCATGTGTGTTGAAGCGTGTCCGTTTGATACGCTAACTCTTGCTAAACCCGGAGACAATCGTCCGCTCGGTACACCGTACTTCGTGCCTCGCGAGGTTCCTTGCTATATGTGCCCGCAGATCCCGTGTGTGCCGGTCTGCCCTACAAATGCGCTCAGTGAAGCGCTGGTGAGCAGCAACGGCAAGCTCGATATCGCAAAGGCGCAGATGGGTGTTGCGGTGGTCGATTCACAGAACTGTATCGCTTTTTGGGGGATCCAGTGTGATGCGTGTTACCGAGCATGCCCGCTTTTAGGTCATGCTATAACGATCGAATACACAAAGAACGAGCGTACGGGCAAACACGCCTTTATGAAACCGATCGTGCATGCGGATATATGTACGGGGTGCGGACTTTGCGAAAAGGCGTGCGTGACCGAAAAGGCATCGATATTTGTCCTGCCGCGAGAGGTGGCTCTTGGAAAAGCGGGAGACTACTACATCAAAGGGTGGGATAAAAATGACGAAAAGCGTCTTGAGAATGCGACAAGCGAGATAACCAAAACAGAGATCAGCAAGCAAAAAGCGATCGATTCGCTCAATGACATGAAAGGATTGTTAGATGACTAAGTGGTTTTACAAACATCGTTTCTTGATCAGCAGGAGAATCACGCAGATTACTTTGATGCTTCTCTATTTTGGGGCGAATGCGTGGGGCTGGAGCATCTTGGCCGGGAATCTAAGTGCTTCAAGCCTGCTTGGCACCATACCGCTTGCCGACCCGTTCGCGGTGATCCAGATGCTCGCAGCGGGTGCGCTCATCGCCACGAATATAGCTATAGGGGCCGTGATAATAACGCTCTTTTATATGTTTGTGGGCGGGCGTGCGTTTTGTTCGTGGGTCTGCCCCGTGAACATTATAACTGACAGTGCGGCATATCTGCGCAGAGCACTTGGATTTAACCGTATTCAAAAAAAGCAACCGGCTTCAAGAAGCCTGCGTTATTGGGTATTTGGCCTGAGCATCGTGCTCTCGGCACTCATTGGAGTAGCGGCTTTTGAGTTCGTCTCACCGGTTGCTATGGTTCATAGAGGGATCATCTTCGGGCTGGGCTTTGGCTGGGCGGCGATGGTCGTGATCTTTTTGTTCGATCTGTTTGTGCTGACAAACGGGTGGTGCGGGCATATCTGCCCTATAGGGGGCTTTTACTCGCTTATCGGGCGTTTGAGCTTGATACGAGTCCGCCACTTTGAGGAGCGCTGTACGATCTGTATGAAGTGCAAAGAGGTGTGTCCTGAGAAAGATGTGCTCTTTATGGTCGGTAAATCGAGCGAGCAGGTGCTCATGGGTGAGTGTACCAATTGTGGACGCTGTGTTGAAGTGTGCGACGATGATGCTTTGAACTTTTCAATACGAGAGTTTATAAAAGAGACGAAGTAACTCGTCTGAATGAGATAATGAATAGGAGAGGGAAGAATGAAAAAGTTAACAAAAATCTCTTTGGGGATTGTTGCTGCTAGCGTGGTTTTACTAGTCGGGTGTTCAAATGATGCAAAACCGGCCGAGGAGTCGCCAAAGGTCTCAAAGGCGATCAGTGAGGAGTCTTTAGGACTTCGCAAAGTCGATCTCTACAGCGAAGATCTGGCTGTGGGAAGCAAAACAGAGTACGGCAAAGGGGATGCCGGAAGCGGGAAGAAGTTTAATCGTGCATTTCAGGATGCTCCGCCGATGATCCCGCATAATACCGAAGGGATGCTTCCGATCACGATCAACGACAATCAGTGTATCGGATGTCACATGCCGGAAGTAGCCGAGGGTGTGGGTGCAACGCCGATTCCGTCATCGCACTTTACGAACTTTAGACCGCACCACACTATACAAAACGGTGAGTTCAAAAAAGCTAGCGACAACATGAAAAATGAGGTGGCGATCCAAAAACTCGATACGCTTGCAGGTGCACGTTTTAACTGTTCGCAGTGTCACGCTCCGCAATCGCAAGGCAACTTGCTTGTGGAAAACAAGTTCGAGCCGGAGTATGTATCGCCTGACGGTGCGAGCAGATCGAGCTGGAGCGGCGAAAAACTCACCTACGGGCTTCAAACAATCGAAGGTGAGGGTGCAAAGGTTTCAGACGAAGATCTTAAAAATGCTCATTCACCGGCCGGAAGTCTTGGCGGAGGAAGCCACTAAAAATGGATAGAAGAGGGCTCTTTGGCTCTCTTGCCGCATTTGGCAAGAGGCAAGAACAAAAAGTGATCAGACCTCCATATTTTTCCGACACAAGTGATTGGAATGAATGCCGTGAGTGCAGCGCGCCATGCCTGAGTGCATGTGAAGAGAAGATCATTATCCTGGATGCTCATCACTCCCCGATACTTGATCTCTCTAAGAGCGGCTGCACCTACTGCGATGCGTGTGCTTTGGCATGTGAAGTTGGAGTTTTGAATCCACAAAACAGGGCACTCATAGATGCAAAGATAGAGATAGATCTGCTCAAATGTTTGAGCTGGCATAGTACGATGTGTTTTTCGTGTAAAGATCCGTGCCTTGATGATGCCATCAAGTTTTTTGGGATGTTTAGACCAGAGATAGATGATAAGAGGTGCACAAACTGCGGTTTTTGTATTAAAAATTGCCCGGTCGGGGCAATAGTGATTAAAGAGAGGAGAGGGTGATGAGAACTCTGATGATCTTGGTAAGCGCATTTGTCCTCTCTTGGGCTCAAAGCGTTTTGACGCCTCAATATACCCTTAAAGCAAGCGGGACGGTGCAGGACCTCTTTTTAGAAGGAAAAAATCTCTACTGTGCGACCGATGCGGGGAGTGTTGATGTCTTTGACACCGAGACCAAGAGAGTAATCGAGCAGATTCACATGCCGAAGATCCAAGACTTCGCGGGGGATGTTATACCTGCAAAGATATACTCGGTAGATGTGCTCAAGGGGCGTCTATTGATCGTTGCACAGGCCTCAAAGGGTTTTAGAGAGCTCTGGATGTATGAGAATAAAAAATTGATCAAACTTATAGGGATAGAGCGCGAACTTTTGATAACCAAAGCACGTTTTGTGGACGGTGAGAGGGTTTTGCTTGGGATGCTGAGCAATATGATCGTTTTGCACAACATCAAACAAAAAGTTGATGAGTACGCTCTGCAGGTTTCGACTTCGTCATTTTCTGACTTTGCACTCAGCGAAGATAAAAAGAGCTTCGTATCGACCGATGAGAGCGGTATCATACGCCGTTATGAGAGCTATACGGGCAGAGAGCTAGAGGAGCTTGAAGCACTGAACCTTGATAGGGTCTATCAGCTCGACTATAAAAAGGGTGTCGTACTCTCGGCCGGGCAGGATAGACGAGCGGTGGTTTATAAAAAGAGCGAGAACTACTATCTTGGTTTTGATTTTTTGCTCTATAGCTGTGCGCTCAGCCCAAATGCCAAGCTTGGCGCCGTGGCTTACAATGAGCAAAACGAGATATTAGTGTTCAATGTTGCTACAAAATCAAAGCTCTACAACCTTGTAGGGCAAGACGCAACCATGACGAAGATACTCTTCGTGGATGAGAGCTCGCTCTTTAGCAGCAGCGACAGCGTCAATGTCAATTTTTGGAAATTAAAATAAAGGATAATCAGATGAATATATCAAGTATCGTAGTGCAGACATTGCCGAAGTATGTAGAAGAGGTGGTGGAGTCGCTCAAAAATTGCGGTGTGTGCGACTACCATCTGCATGATGAGCTCGGGCGCATCATCGTCACGATAGAGGGCGAGGGTGTCAAAGAGGAGCTTGCCAAGCTACGCGTTATCGAAGAGTTGCCGCATGTGGTCTCGGCAGATATGCAGATGGCATACAGCGAAGATGAACTTAACGAAAATATGCAGATATTGGAGAACTCCGACGTCGTTCCTGCGGTGCTTAACGACCACACCATCGATCCCGGCGATATCATCTACCGCGGGGACTTAAAGAAAAAGGATCTTGAGGGTTTTGCCCAAGAGTTTGACAATCATAAAAATTAGAGGTGCAAGATGGAGTTTTTGAATTCTGAATTTTTGATCGAGACGATCGTGCCCGAAGATGAACTGATCATCTCCCGCACCGATCTCAAGGGGATCATCACCTATGCCAACGATACCTTTGCCGCCATCAGCGGGTATAGCGCCGATGAGCTTGTTGGAAAGCCTCACAGCATCGTGCGTCACCCCGATATGCCCAGAGCGGTATTTAAAGAGATGTGGGAGAAGCTAAGTCGTGGCGAGCAGTGGAGCGGCGTGGTGAAAAACCTGCGCAAGGACAGAGGCTTTTACTGGGTCTATGCCGTCGTAAGCGGCGTCTATAAGGATGATCTCTTGGTAGAGTACAAATCGATCCGCTCGCCCGTCTCTTTTGAAACGAAGCTCAAACACCAACGAGAGTACGATATTATGCGCTCCCGCGCCAAAGAGAGGGTTCGCCGAGTCGTCTATTCAGAGTAGAAAACTTGCCTCGATGTTTGTTATAATTTCGCAACTTACATTCGGCAAAGGCGTGGTTTGAAGAGAGTTCCGGGAAAAATCTACAACTATTTTCTACTTAAAATCAGATCTCTGACAATCCGCCAGGCAAATATCTTTACGACCCTTTTTATCTTTGCCTTCACGGTCATCTTCGCCTACTTGCTTATCGTAGAGAATTACCACGACTATGAGCGAGAGCTGCTCAAAGAGAAGTATAACTACGAACACTACTCGCAACTTGATGAAGAGACGGTGCACAAACAAAACCAAGAGAAACTCAAAACACTTCTTATTAAAAACACTTTAGCGATCGCGACGCTGGCCTTTATTCTTTTTGCCATCATGCTCGGTATCTATAAAATATTCAATACGCTCTTGCAACGAGACACGGACGCCTTTTTGGAGTTTTTCCAAAAAGCCGCCTACAACGATCAAGTGCTTAACCCTAATACTATCTTCTTTAAAGATTTCAAGACGATGGTGCAGTATGCGAACAGAATGATGGAGACCATCAGCGAACAGAAAAAATCGCTCCAAGAGCTTAACTCCCAGCTAGAGGAGCGCGTGAAGAAGAAGACGGCGAATCTGGTGCATATGAACGAAGATCTCTTAAAGCAGACGGAGTTCTC
>JACXUD010000329.1 GCA_014764025.1 Campylobacterota bacterium
AGATCGCCCCCTCTCTCCATCAGATGCTCTATATTTTCACATGCCAAAAAGGCTTCGCTCTCGCCGACCACCATCACCTCTTCGAAAAAGGCAATCGTTTGATCGATAAGCGAGCCTATCTGCACCGCATCCATCTGGGTGATCTCACATGCCACGCCGCCGACTATTGCGTAAGAGGTGTGCGGATACTGCCCGCCAAAATGAGCGATCGCCTTTGCCATCAGGCGTGAGGGGCTCATCGCTTTTAGGGTATCTTGTTTATATCCAAGCAGAGGAAAGAGCGTCAGATAGAACCACTTAAAGTGGTTTTGGATAAGCTCGAAGTGCTGAGCAAGCGAGCGGATGATCTTTGCTTTTGGGGTGATCTGCAGATTCTCATACACCGCCTCTAACGCCTGTGCGGTGGCAAGCAGATGGGCGTGACCGCAGATGCCGCATACGCGCGGGTTTATCACAAGCGCGTCAAGGGCTTGTTTGCCTTTTAATATCGCCTCCATGCCGCGAAACTGCTCAAAGCGGATATCGACATGCTCTATCACACCGCGGGGCATGTGAAAATCGAGCTTCGCTTCGCCCTCTATCTTCTCTATCAGTTTAATCATCCAAAAGCCCCTTCTCAAGTCTATCTATCGTAAAGGCTTTCGTAACGCCCGCAATGCTCAAATAGGCACGTTTTGGCACCCCAAGGGGCAGATATTGCGGAATACCCATATTCTTTTTGGTGCTAAAGAGATTGCGTTTTGGGAAAGTAGGCTCGGTGCATCCAAAGCACGGCACACCCGCGCGGGTCTTTGAGCTTGTCTCGTTCCAGAGTATTTTGTTGCAGCTACCGCCCGAGTATGGACCTTGACAGCCGTGATCGTAGTAGAGACACCCCTCGAGCTTGCCGAATCGGTGATTGTCGATCTTATACTCAAAATACTCGTTTCGCGTACAGCCGTTGTGGATGGTGTAGGCGTAGAACGCTTTTGGTCGCAGCAGAGCATCAAGAGGCATCTCAAACCCTTTTTTAAGAGCATAGAGTGTAGCGGCGATGATCTCCGGGTGAACAGGGCAGCCGGGTAGCGTTACGGTTTTAGGGCGCAGCGAGTCATAACGGTTATGCGCCTTCTCGCCCCTAAAGTGCAGACCGTGTACATCGGCGTAGCTGCTCTCTTTAAATAGACCGCCAAAGCTCGCACACGTTCCTAAAGTAATGAGCGCTTTTGCTTGGGTGGCGTAGTGTAAAAGCAGCTCTTTAAAACTCACCCCGCCACGCATAAACTCATCGCTCAGCGCCCCTTCGATCACGAGGATTTCACATGCCAAACTCTTAGCGGCAACATCCTCAAACGAATGCTCGGACTCTAAAACA
>JACXUD010000086.1 GCA_014764025.1 Campylobacterota bacterium
ACCGGAATATCGCCCCACTTTGCAGCCTCTTCAACGACAGGAGCAACAAGATTCTCAAGCTGATGTTCAGGCATAAAGCACTGCTCGTAGGTAAACCCTTGGTGTCCTCCGCTCTTTGGCCCCTCTAATACTACGGCATCAGGAAGGCGGTTGTAGCGTTTTTGCCAGCGTTTACAGATGATGGCAAGTGCTTTTGGCGACGAGACGATCGGTACGAGTGCGACATTTGGATAGTCGGCAGTAAACTCGGGCATATTGGTCGGTAATCCGGCACCGGTGATGATAATATCTATACCTGCTTCACATGCATCTTGAACGACACGGCCGTAGTCGTTTATGGCATAAAGGATGTTGGCTGCGAGCGGTTTATCCCCGCATATCTTTCGCGCGTTATCTACGATGGCCTTTAAACCGCTCTTTGAGTAGAAGTTTGCCGCATCAAGAGGTCTATCCGCCACAAGTTTATTTGAGTGGATTTTATTTTCGTAGTAGCCGGTCCCGACCGCACTAATCACCCCTAGACCACCCTCTTTGGAGACGTTTCCAGCCAATCTGTCCCAACTGATACCGACACCCATACCGCCTTGAACGATAGGCTTTTCAATAGTGTATTTGCCGATTTTTAACGATTCAAAGCTCATCAGTTTACCTTTAGTTTTGCAAATTTTCTTTTACCCACTTGGAGTATATACTCGCCACTCTCTAATTGAAGCTGCTCGTCATTAACTTTTTCTTGGTCAATTTTAACAGCACCTTGCTTAATATCTCGTCTTGCCTGCGAAGTCGAAGGGGTAAGTCCGCAGTCAACCAACGCTTTAGCGATCCAGATCGGTGCTTCTAGTGCAAACTCATCCATCTCGGTCGGTATTTCGCTCTTTGCATGCACACGCTCGAACTCATCCTTTGCCGCTTGTGCAGCCCCTGCTGAGTGGAATCGTGCCGTTATCTCAAGAGCCAGCTCCTCTTTGACCTTTTTAGGGTGGTGCGTCCCGCTCTCCACGCCCTTTTTGAGCTCTTCGATCTCGCCCAGCGTCTTTGTGCTCAAAAGCTCATAGTAGCGCCACATAAGCTCATCAGAGATGCTTAAAACTTTTCCGAACATGTCGTTTGGCTCATCGGCGACGCCGATATAGTTTCCAAGCGATTTACTCATCTTTTGAACGCCGTCAAGCCCTTCAAGGATCGGCATCATAAGAACCGACTGCTCTTTACCGATCTCGTATGCGCGTTGCAGATGTCTTCCCATCAGAAGGTTGAACTTCTGATCCGTTCCGCCGATCTCGATATCGCTTTTCAGGTGAACGCTGTCATAGCCCTGCAAGAGCGGATAGATAAACTCGCTTATGGATATCGACGTACCGCTTTTATAGCGTTTATCGAAATCATCGCGTTCTAGCATTCTGGCGACATTAAAAGTAGTTGTCAAAGAGAGCATTCCCGATGCTCCAAGAGCATTGATCCAAGCCGAGTTAAAGACGACCTCCGTCTTGCTTGGATCCAAGATCTTAAAGACCTGCTCTTTGTAGCTCTTGGCGTTTTCCAATATATCCGTCGTACTCAATGTCTTTCTTGTTACGCTCTTTCCGGTCGGATCACCGATCTGTGCCGTAAAGTCGCCGATTAGAAACTGGATTTTTGCACCGTATTTTTGAAACGTAGCCAGTTTTTGCAGTAATACGGTGTGTCCGAGATGCAGATCGGGTGCCGTCGGGTCAAAACCCGCTTTAACGGTATAGTTTTTCCCCTCTTTGAAATAGGCCTCTAAAAGTTTTTGAATTCTCGCTTCGTCGATTATCTCGGCGCTTCCTCTTTGTATTTCGCGTAGTGCTTCTTCTATCATATATCTTCCTAAAATAGTTTAATTTCTATAAGCATCATCCGTACGGATCAGATGAATGACTTTTATCTTTTGTTCCAATTTTGTCTTAAGCGTATTGATATCATCCTCTTTTGCCCCAAAATCGATCTCGCAATATTGAATATAATCGCTTCTCTCTTTGCCAAGCTCGATGGAGTTGATATCGATGTTGAGCTTGACGAGGTAGGTCAAGAAGTTTGCCAGCGCACCCTTCTCGTTTTGCAGCGAAGCGATAAGGTTGTAGTGGAATATGCTCTGTTTCTCCCATCTCACAAAGACCATCGGTTCACGGCTTTCAAGTTTACGCAAGGCATTCGAGCACATCTTGTGATGGATATGCACCTTGTTCTTATCCAAGAATCCCATGATCTCATCGCCGTGTTTGGGGTGGCAGCAGTAGTCAAAGACGATGTCGCCGATACTGCTCGCACTAAATATCTCGATAGCACCGAAGTTATAGTTTTTCAATTTGAAACGATGATTCGAGAGGAACTTTCTAAAACGGTTGTTCTGACTGATATCTTGAATATATCTGTTGACGACGCTCTTTAACACTTCGATATCCGAAGGGATATTGGAGAGCCCTTCGATATTGTGTGTGCTTAGCCACTCCTCTACACGGGAGGTGTTAAGGCTCATAGCAGTAGCTACGATATTGACGCTTGACTTGGTATTGATCTCTTTGATACGAGAGTTGCAGTTGTGACGCATGTTGCTTTTTGCTTTGGACGTCTTGACCGCATCGATCCAACTACAGCGCGTAATGACGGAGTCCGCAACGTTTATCTTCACGATATCACCGTTTTTAAGTTCGCTTAGTAGTGAGACCTTGGTTTTGTTTACCAGTGCGCTCTCGGCTTTATTGCCAACTTCACTATGAACGGCATAAGCAAAATCGAGTGCACAAGCACCTCTAGGGAGCGTAAAGACCTGACCTCTAGGCGAGAATACGGCAATATCTTCGCTGTAGAGGTCATTTTTGATGAGTGCATAGAAGTCCTCTACGGACTCATTTTGATAGCTTAAGTTATGAAGCCAGTCAAGCTTGATATTGTTGTTGCCGCCGCTCTTATATTTCCAGTGTGCTGCAACGCCGAGTTCTGCCGTCTTATGCATATCATAGGTGCGTATCTGAACCTCGAATATCGCCGTATTGTAAAAGACGGAGGTGTGTATCGTCTGATAGCCGTTGTCTTTTGGAACGGCGATATAGTCTTTGAACCTTGAAGAGAGCGGCTGAAAATTAAGGTGGATAAGCCCCAGGATGTTATAGCACTTTACGGGATCGCTTGTGAGTATGCGCACCGCCAAAAGGTCAAGCACCTCATCGATGCCGATCCCCTTACGCTGCATCTTCAAATAGATGGAGTAGCGGTGTTTGACGCGGCTGAGTATCTCGAACTCATCTTCCATAAAGCCGTTCGTGATCAAAAGCCTCTGGATGCTCTGTTTGAAGTCGTTGAGCTTCATCTCGATCGCTTGATAGTTGCTGTGCAGGTAGTTGTCTATCTGATGTTTCTCATCTTTGAAGAGATACGAAAAACTCAGATCTTCTAGGAGGTTCTTTAAAAAAGAGATACCCAAACGATGAGCGATAGGCGAATAAACGACCACCGTCTCCTCTGCTATACGCTTTTGCTTATGCTCCGCAAGTGCGTCAAGCGTGAGCATATTGTGGAGTCTGTCGCAAAGCTTGACGACGAGAACGCGGACGTCCTCAATACTTGCCAAAAGCATCTTTCGAAACGAGAGTGCCGATACCACGAGCTTCTCATTAGAGCTTGAGGGGATAAGCTCGACATCGCGGATGGAGTCGATCTTTGTTAATCCATCAACCAGCTCGGCGACATCTTGGCCGAACATATTGACGATGTCACTTTTACTGTGCTTGGTATCTTCGACGATATCATGCAGCAGTGCGGCGATCGCCATAGATTCGTCATTGGTGATCGATGCGACAAGGGATGCTACTAAGATGGGGTGGACGACATAGGGCTCGCCGCTTTTTCGAAACTGCCCCTCATGCGCCTCTTTCGAGAACTCGAGCGCCTGCATAAGAAGCGGTGTGGATTGAATATAGTTGAAAAGGTATCCTGTCGCCGAGTCGATGTCGTGGATATACTTTAGTTTGTCGATATCAACTTGACCCAGCGCCAAATACTACTCCTCGTTGTTCACAAAGCCTTTGATCTTAATAAGGCCCTCTGCGATTTCCATTAGTGCAACATCTGCTGCTTTCATACTTTTAAGATCGACGTTTAGCTTGCTTGACGCACCGTCAAGAAGTTGATCACAGCGTTTTGCGACTGCAATAGCCAACTGGTAGCGATCTACGTTTGGGTTGTTGTGTAAAACTTTTGCCGTTAACTCTTCAATTTTCATTTTTACCTCTTTATATTTATTTTACTATCGAGCAGTTTGTGTAATTACCGCTGATGATCTCAAGCAGATTGCCCTTTTTGAACATATCGCATACGATGATCGGGAGCGAGTTGTCCTTTGCAAGCGCGATCGACGTATCGTCCATCACTTTGATATGATCGCTCATCGCCTGATCGTATGAGAGCTCGTTGAGCTTTACCGCATCATCGAACTTGTTTGGGTCTTTATCATAGACGCCGTCCACTTTTGTCGCTTTGATGATGACGTCGGCACCGATCTCGACCGCGCGAAGCGTCGCAGCGGTGTCGGTCGTAAAGAACGGGTTTCCTGTTCCCGCGGCAAAGATAACCACACGACCCTTTTCAAGATGGCGGATAGCACGGCGGTTGATGTAGGGCTCAGCGATCTGCTCCATTTTGATGGCTGTCTGCATACGCACTTGCAGACCTGCATGCTCGCAGGCCTCTTGCATCGCCACACCGTTGATGACCGTTGCAAGCATACCCATATAGTCGCCCGAAGTACGTTTGATAATGCCGTCTTTTGCGGCAGTGACGCCGCGGATGATGTTGCCGCCGCCGATTACGATACCGACCTCAATATTCGCTTCGACAAGTGATTTGATCTCTTGAGAGATGTAGTTTAATATCTGTGTGTCAATCCCATGACCAGTAGCACCCGCTAGAGCTTCACCGGAGAACTTAACTAAAACCCTTTTGTTAGCCATGTTACACCTTGTTGTAAGTTAAATCCGCGAATTATATTTAAATTTCACTTTAAGATTGCTTTGAACTTCATGAGGGTTTTGAATTCTATAAGCGACTTTTATCTATAATAAAAATAAAAATTTGGATTAGAGATAGATTTTGAACTGGCTACACTTTTTTACCGACAAATCCGACCTTCTGCACAGTTTTGGCCGCGGGATCAACGCAGATATCGCATCCAACGAAGAGGGGCTCTTCAACAAATCATACGAGGCCTTTGAGAAAAAGGATGTTCTCAACGCCTATGAGTACTTTTTAAAATCGCTGCTCAACTACTCAAACGGCGATTCGAACGAGAATATCACCACCAAAATCTTGGAAGATCGCCTTGAATTCACCCTTTTTCAGGGCTCCGCACGCATCTGTGGCTACATCACGCACGAGTCTTTCCATGCCGATGCGATCATCCTTAAAGAGTCGAGTGCCGATGTAGCCCTTAAACGCTACTTGCTTGAGAGAAACTACCAATTCACCTACTCCAACTACCTCAGCGACGGTGAGTTTATCAAGCTCAAGATCTACCACGACAATATCACCATGACGCCGCAGAAGCTCTTTTTCCCGCTTCGCGAGATCGCGCTGAACGCCGATTATGACAAAGAGTATATCCGCAGCGAGTTCTTTCACATGCCGATCGAGGATATCGAACATATCGGCCTCATCGACGAAAAAGAGCTTAGAATCAAATATGAGTTCATGCAAAAGAGTATTGAAGAGCTCTTGGAGAAGGCGGTGACGCTCTCAATGAACGACACCAGCGGGATGCTCTCTTTTTTGTATCTCAACTTTTTGTTCAAGCTCGACTATCTTCTCGTACCTAAATACGACATCTATCATAAGATGAGCCGCAAGATACAAGAGTACTTCAGCGATGACATCAACACGCCCGATTTTAAGAACGATGAAGTCAAAGAGTATATCTTAGAGCTTCAAAAGCTTACTTTCGAGGAGTTTGCGCAAAACTTCTACAGCGCAAAATACACCTTCAACCCATCCGATCGCGCCCCGTTCGAGGAGATCGCGACCTTTGTCAACGAATCGCTCGTAAAGATCCGCTGGTACAAGAACAACCGTTACTACCAAGTCCTGCCCATCGTTTACGAGTATGTCGCCTTCTACGCCCTCTACAACTACGGTCTGCATCCCGTTGTCAAGGCGCTTTTGCACCTTTTGGTAACGTTGCAGAATAGTGCATTTTTCAAGACGCTCGGATACGAGACACTCTATGACGAAGAGTCGAAATCCTTCTCCAAAAAGGCGATCATCAACAAGATCGAGGATATCATGGAGCCCTATAAAAATAGATTTAAACTCCTCAAACCCTTTGGTAATGAACTCAATTTCACATCTTTGGGCGAGTTTAGCAACAGCTTCTATGTGCAGCTCAAACACCTCGACTTTACGGAAAACTAATCATGAACACACAGCTGATATTAGAGAAGCAGAGTGAGAACATCATTCAGGTGATGACACCTTACGGCAGCGGCAGCGGATTTATCATAGATGATCTTATCATCACCAACTCACACGTGGTGGGTGGACTCAAAGAGGTAGTCATCAGCGCCAAGGAGATTGAGCGCAGTATCGCAGAGGTTATCTATGATGACCCTAGCTACGATCTGGCCTTTATCAAGAATAGTTTTCACATGCCAAAAACGGCGCTCAATCTCTCGACTCATCCAGTTGAAGACGGCGATGTGGCCATTGCCATCGGGCACCCTTATGGGCTCAACTACACCGCAACGGAAGGTATCGTCTCTAAAGCGGCAAGACTCCAAGGCGATCTTGAGTATATCCAGATCGACACCGCCATCAACCCGGGCAACAGCGGCGGGCCGCTTCTCAATATCAAAGGCGAAGTGATCGGGGTCAATACCTTCATCATCCAAAACTCCAACAATCTCGGTTTTGCCCTTCCCTACTACTACATCGACGAGGCGATCAAAGGCTTTAAGCAGATGGCATGTGAGAATATCATCCGCTGTCCATCGTGCAAGAACCTCATCAAAGAGAGCGAGATCAAAAACGACTACTGTGCGGCGTGCGGCGTAAAGCTGGATGTCGCCAAACAGCGCCGCAAAGGGTACAAACCGACCGGCGTGACAAGACTTTTAGAGGAGATCCTCGGCTCGCTTGGAGTCAACGTCACCCTTGCAAGACGTTCGCAGTCATCTTGGAAAGTCGATCACAAAGAGGCTCGCATCGAGATCAACTACTACGAGAACGGCATCATCATAGGCGACTCCAAGCTCTGTTCGCTTCCGCAGGCAAACATCGAAGCGCTCTATACTTTTTTGCTGAGTGAGAACGCAAAACTCTCCTATCTGCGATTTTCTATCAACGAAAACAGCGTCTATCTCTCGTACCTTATCGTCGATACCTCGCTCACCCTTCAAGAGAGCACCAAGGCCTTCGGGCGCCTCTTTGAATATGCCAACAGCTACCAAACAAGACTCATAGAGGAGTTTGGAGCCAATAAGATCAAACGTGACCAAGATGAATAGAAAGGATTTTTTCACATGCCGCAATTTTTAGAGTTTAATGTTAATTTAGAGACTTTTTTAGATGAGTTAAAGGCGCTTATCAAGAGCCATGAGAAGAGGATAGAGGAGTTGCTTGCTCAAGAGTCGAAAAGCTTTGCCAATTTTGTAAAACCGTTAGAGGATATGGATGACGCGCTCAGCCTCCTCTTTACGCCGCTCTCACATCTCAACTCTGTCTGCAACACCAAAGAGACCCAAGATATTTATGCCGCTTGTCTGCCGATTTTGACGGAATACTCCACAAAGCTCTCGCAAAATCTTGAAGTTTACAAGGCCTATAAAGCGATTGAAGAGATAGAAAAAAATTCGCTTAACCATGAACAGCAGCGCGTCTTAAAGCTCAATATCCAAAACTTCGAGCTCAGCGGCGCACACTTGGATGAAGAGAAAAAAGCGCGTCTACAAGAGATCAA
>JACXUD010000330.1 GCA_014764025.1 Campylobacterota bacterium
TACGCCTACGCCAAATCCTTCTCCTCAAAACTTGCCGAGCTTCTGCCCTTTATCAACTTCATAGACAAAGAGTTTAGCCGTTTTGACAACTACCAAGCGCGTGTCATGTTCGCACGTGCCAAGAGTCTTCAGATCATTAAAGCGAATAAGTCGCACACCTTGCAGATCGTCGATTTTGCCCACCCTGCCCTGCACAACCCAAAACCGATAAACGTCGATTTCACCAAAAACGTCCTGATGGTCACAGGGGTCAATGCCGGCGGTAAGACGATGCTCTTAAAGTCGATCCTCTCGTGCGCCTTTATGGCCAAATACCTCATCCCGATGCGCATCAACGAACACAAATCGCACATCGGCAACTTCAAGAATATCCTTGCCATCATCGACGATCCGCAAAACGTCAAGAACGACATATCTACCTTTGCGGGGCGTATGGTGCAGTTTGCCAAGATCCACGAAGAGCGCGACGCACTCATCGGGGTGGATGAGATAGAGCTCGGAACCGACAGCGACGAAGCGGCGGCGCTCTTTAAAGTAATGCTTGACGAGCTTATAAAACGTGGCCAAAAGGTGATCGTCACGACGCACCACAAACGTCTTGCTTCATTGATGGCCGATCGTGACGATGTAGAGCTTTTGGCGGCGATATACGACGAAGAGGCACAAAAACCGACCTACGACTTCATGCACGGCATCATCGGCAAGAGCTACGCTTTTGAGACGGCTAAACGCTACGGTATTTCACACTCAATAGTCCAAGAGGCGAAAAAGGTTTACGGCGATAACTCCGAGCGCTTGAACCTGCTCATAGAACGCGGCTCACAGCTAGAGCGCGAACTGCGCAATAAACATAGAATCGTCGATGAGAAGCTTGAATCGCTTGAGCGTAAAGAGCAGGAGCTTAAAGAAAAAGAGCTGCAAATAGAGCAGCTCTTTGAAAAAGAGCGTGCGAAACTGCGTGCGAGCTACGATGAGGCGATCAATGAGGCAAAACGCGCCGCGAAAGCCAATGACAGCGCCGCAATTCACAGGGCAATGAACAAGGCGACCGCGATGCTGCCTCAAGAGACCAAGAAGCTAGAGGTAAAGACGCCGCATAGCTTTGGCGTTGGGGATAGGGTCAAATACCTCTCGCAAAAAGGGACGATCGTCGCCATCAAAGGCAAGGACGACGCCATCATAGAGGTGGACGGAATGCGCGTGCGCGTCAAGACCAAACAGCTCAAGCCAAGCGGCGACGTCACTCCAAAACCAAAGGTCGATCTGCAGGTGAACGTAGAGAAGAAATCGGGTCTTAAACTCGACCTTCACGGGATGCGTGCCGACGA